>CBJMQH010000461.1:0-4513 GCA_966431825.1 uncultured Trinickia sp. | reverse complement strand
GATTACGCTGGCTGACGTGCCGCTCTGGAAAGCGTCGTCGGACTGATTTCCTCGTAGGGGACGTGGACTATGCCACCGTGGTACACGACTGGGCAAGCCCAGTCGACGTGCCGGCCTGCAGCTTCGTCGATGAAACGATTCGCGACGGTTTGCAGATTCCGTTCGCACCGCCGTTGTCGGTGGCGCAACGCAGTGCGTGCGTGGCGTTCATGCAGCGCATTGGAATCGGTGATTTCATCGCCGGCATGCACAGCCGTAGTGTGCCCGCACATAACGACGAGGTCATGCGGATCGTCGATAGCGCCGGTGCTGCGAATGCCGTGGGCCAGGGGAACCGCCCCTTTCCGTGGATACTGCTGCGTGCAGACCTCGATGACGTCGATGACTTCATCGAGCGCTACGGCGAGCGGCCCGACAGCGTGGGCGCGAACTTTTTTATCTGCGCGAGCCGGATTCGCATGTGGGCCGAGGACTGGACGCTAGCGTCGCAGATCGAGCGCCTGCGGCGCTGTCTCGATCGCATCGCCGGACGTTTCGTGCGGGTGCGCGTCGCGCTGGAGGATGCGACCCGCACGGACCCCGCGACGATCGCGGCCGTACTCGACGCGCTGAAATCCTATCGCATTGAACGGCTCGCGATTGCAGACACGGCCGGGGTCGCGACGCCGGAATCGGTCGCACGGCTCGTCCCGTTCTTCGCCGCGCATCTGGACGGCTTTGCATCCATGCCGATGCTCGAATGGCATGGTCACAACGATCGGGGCCTTGCGGTTGCGAACAGCCTCCAGGCGTGGCGTAGCGGTTGCCGCTTTCTGCATGGGACGATGCTGGGCATTGGGGAGCGCAATGGCAATGCGGCGCTCGAACAGTTGCTCGTCAACGTCGGCATCGAGTTTGCCGACCTCGCCGATTGGTCGGCCTTGGCGGACTACCACGCGTTCGTGAAACCCCTGTTCGGGGATCTCGTGGCCGAGTCGGCGCCGTTCTTCGGTGCCTACAGCCTGGCGACGAGCACCGGCACGCATGCGGCGGCCATGCTGAAGGCAAGTCGTAAGGGGGAGGTCGAATTGTCGAAGCTGCTGTTCTCTCCTCGCTCGCCGATCTCGATCGCACATCCGGTCTGCTATCTCGTGTCGCCAAACACCGGGCGTCTGGGTACGGCTGCAGCGCTGCAATTGCTAGGGCTGCCGCAGAACGACGCAGCGATCGAATGTGTGTTGGCGCTCGCACGGCAGCACCGTCGCACGTTGCATCCGCAGGAAATCGTCGACGCCGTGGCGGGCGTACCGATCCCTGTGTCATCGGCAGGGGTATAGCGTGGATACCTTGTTTGGCTCACGCGAGGCTGTCACGCCGTCAGCGACCGACAGGGGCGATACAGCGGCCATTCGCATTCGCGCGCTGACGAAGCGGTTCGACGACAAAACCGTGCTGCGTGGCATCGATCTGGACGTGCTCCCTGGCGAGATGTTCGCATTGCTCGGGCCGAACGGCGCCGGTAAGTCGACGCTGTTCTCGATTCTCTGCACGCTGCGCAAGCCCACGAGCGGGACCGTTTCCGTGCTGGGGCAGGACACGGTGCGCGAGCAGGCGGCGGTGCGCAGGCGGATCGGCATCGTGTTCCAGGACCCGGCGCTGGCGCAGCAGCTGTCGGTGCGCGATAACCTCGCGCTGATGGGACGCCTCTACGGCTTGTCGGGGCGTGCGACGCGCGAACGTACCGACACGCTCGTCAGGCAGTTGCAGCTCGAGGACATCGTCGAGCAGCGTGTGGCGCGGCTGTCCGGCGGACAGCGCCGCCGCGTCGAACTCGGGCGCGCGCTGATGACCGACCCGATGCTGCTTTGCCTCGACGAAGCGACGCTGGGTCTCGACATCGATGCACGGCACCGTTTCTGGTCTGGGGTCGCCGGACTGGCCGAGCGCGGACGTACCGTGTTTTTCACAACGCATTACATGCAGGAAGCTGAAGTCGCAAGTCGCATTGCGATGATCGACGACGGCAAGATCGTGGCACTCGATACGCCGGCGCGGCTCAAGGCGCGCGCGGGCGGCGGCCGCATCCACCTGAAAACCGACGACGACGATCGCGCACTCGCATGGCTGCGCGAACAAGGTATCGCCGCAGAGGTCGGTCCGGCCGGGCTCGTCGCCAATGAGGACAACCCCGCCCAGGTGCTTCCCCTGCTGCTCAGACACATACCCGCTCGTGTCGAGCGGGTCGAAATACGGGAGCCTAGTCTTGAAGACGCTTTCTTCCGCCTCACCGGACACCGCCTCGACAACCGGCGTCGGGCGAGCATCGACACGGCGAGCGATTCCTGATGCGATGCAGTTCATCCACGGTTTTTCCGGCGTATTCGTGCTCGACATGAAGCGCCTGTGGCTGAACCGCATGCGTGTCGGAGCCAGTCTCGTTCAGCCGCTGATCTATCTGTTCATTCTCGGGTCGGGCATCGGCGCGAGTTCGCATCTGGGCGGTCTCGGCTACAAGCGCTATATCTTCCCGGGCGTCATCGTCATGTCGCTGCTGTTCAACGGCAGCTCGGCTGCCATCGCGATCGTCGTGGATCGCCAACTTGGCTTCCTCAAGGCAATACTCGCCGCCCCTATCCCGCGTTCGGCGATTGTTGCGGGCAAGATCGCGTCGGGCGCGGTGCAGTCCTCCGTTCCGGCGCTGTTGCTGCTGTTACTTGCACCGCTGATCGACATACCGCTCGATCTCGCCACCTTGGGGGCCCTGCTGCCGGCGATGGCGCTGGTTGCGATCGTGTTTTCGGCCCTGGGCGTGGGCGGTGCCGCACGGTTGCGTTCGATCACGCTGTCGCCGGTGTTTTCGAACGTCGTCCTGCTTCCCCTGTTCTTCATGTCGGGGGCGATATATCAGCTCGACCGTGCACCGGTGTGGCTCGCCCGGCTCGCGTACCTCAACCCGGCAGCCTATGCCGTGGACCTATTGCGCGCGGCGTTGCGGATGCACACGCTGTTTCCCTGCTGGCTCTCGATTACGGTGCTCGTCGCCTATCTGGCGCTCTTCACCGTGCTCGCCTCGATGATCTTCAATTCCGAAGCCGATTGAGGGCGCATCGGCGAAGCGCATGCTGCCCGCGGCCGGTCGCGGGTTGATCGAGCGGTGGCAGGCTGAAAAAGGACTCTTATGGCATTACCTGTCGCAATTGTCGGCCTGTCGTGCCGCGCACCTTCTGCGAGCAGCGCGGAGGGGCTTTGGAGCAACATCACGAACGGGCGCTGCGGTCTGCGCCGCTACGCGTTTTCGACACTGCGGGAGCTCGGCATTCCCGAGGCGCAACTGGCCGACCCGCAATATGTGCCGGTGTCAGGCTTCGTCGGCGGCTTCGAACAGTACGACCCCGACTATTTTCGGTTCAGCCGGGCGGAGGCGCTCGCGGTGAACCCGCAATTGCGGACCCTGCTGGAGACATCGGTGGAGGCGCTCGCCGACGCCGGCCTGCTCGGGCAGGCGAGCGCGCTGCGCACGGGTGTCTTCGTCTGCTGCACAGGCAACAGGTATGCCCTGCGCTGTCTCGAACAGCGCAACAAGGGGCTGCGTCTGACGCGCATGCAGATCGCACTCCTGAACAAGACCGACTACATCGCGACACAGATTGCCTACCGGCTGGACCTCAAGGGGCCTGCGATGATGCTGCAGTCGGCTTGCTCGTCGTCGCTTGTGGCGGTCCATATGGCTGCCCAGGCGCTGCGCGCGGGCGAGGCCGACGTGTGCCTCGCGGGTGGCATATCGATTCGCTCCCTTGCACCGGGCGGTTATCTGGCGGTACCCGGGACGATGCTCTCACCGTCGGGCGTTTGCCGTCCGTTCGACGACGAAGCGGATGGGACGATCTTCGGCGATGGCGGCGGCATCGTCGCATTGATGACGCTCGAGCGTGCGCTAAGCGAGAATCGCCGCGTCTATGCCACGTTGATCGGATCGGCCGTGAACAACGACGGCCGCGACAAGCTGAGCTTCGTCGCGCCGAGTGTAGCCGGGCAAACCGACGTGTATGCCGCGGCACTGCGCCACGCGGGCGTTGCTGCCGAGTCGATTTCCTATGTCGAGGCACACGGGACTGGCACGCGGCTCGGCGACCCGCTGGAGGTCGAAGCGCTGCAAGCGGTATACGGAGGCGCGGCCCCGCATTCGATTGCACTTGGCGCGCTGAAGGGAAACATCGGCCATCTCGATGCCGGCGCAGGCGTGGTTGGTCTCATCAAGACGGCGCTCTCGCTTCATCACCGCACGATTGCGCCTAACGTCGGTGCTACGTTGCCGAACACGAAAATCGACTGGGAGCGCTCGCCCTTCTATCTGCCCGAGACGCCCGCTGACTTGCCCTGCCCGGAAGGCGCGGTCAGGCGTGCCGCGGTGACTGCGCTTGGAGTCGGCGGCACCAATGCGCACATGGTGCTGGAGGAGGCGCCGGTGGCGTTCGCGGCCGAGCGCGGATCGGCCGCCGCGCGAGCCCCCGCGGCATGGCCCAGTCCTGTCTCG
>CBJMQH010000460.1:0-4520 GCA_966431825.1 uncultured Trinickia sp. | reverse complement strand
CATGTCTTATCGATCTTCCGAGCGCGAGCGCCTTATGCTGTTCCTCGTGCCCGCGCGTGCACCTTACAATATCGTCCGTTCGTTCAAGACTGAACCTGCGTCGGGGAAAAACCATTTCGTCATCAAAAACCTCCAATGTGCCGTTCGTACCTGAAACGGCGTTCGGTGTCTGGTTCCTGCGCACCCACACGTGGGAGCACCACGTGCTGCGCGTGGCGATCAACGATCTGAAGCGCCTGATCGACGCGCCGCTGCCCCATGCACCCACCATCCTCGATGCCGGCTGCGGCCAGGGCAAATCGTTCCGGCTGCTGGCTCAAGCGTTCAGCCCAAGCCGGATCATCGGCGTCGACTATCACGAGCCGTCACTCGCCCTCGCCGAAGCGGCGGCGGTCGCGTACCGCGCTTCGTCCGAATCCGCATCCGCCGTGCAAATCGACGTGCTGCACGGCGATTGCGCCAATCTGCCGCGCGCCGACGCGAGCGTCGATATCGTGTTCTGCCATCAGACGTTCCATCACCTCGTCGAACAGGAACGCGCGCTGGCCGAATTCCGCCGCGTACTGAAGCCGGGCGGCGTCCTGCTGTTCGCCGAATCGACCGAGGCCTACATCAAATCCTGGGTGATCCGGCTGCTGTTTCGCCACCCCATGCACGTTCAAAAAAGCGCCGACGGGTACCTCGAGATGATCCGCGACGCCGGTTTCACGTTCGGGCCCAAGAACGTTTCGTTGCCCTATCTTTGGTGGAGCCGCGCCGCCGATTTTGGGCTCTTCGAACGGCTCGGACTCCACCATCCCGTACCCGGCAAGCGGCGCGAAACGCTCGTCAACGTCGCTGCCGTCAAGCCCCGATAATGTGAGTGCCGCCGCCCGGGCGCTCATTGCCCGGCCCAGCCGCGAAACATCAGGCCCGCGCAGCTGCCGCCAAAACCGAATGAAACGGATAATGCCGACCCGATGACGGCGTCACGCGTTTCCAGCACAAGCGGCATCTCGCCTACGGCGGGTTCGCACGTCTCGATACCCGTGGCGCCGGCGATAAAGCCGTCGCGCATCATCAACAGCGTATAAATCGCTTCATGCGCCCCGCATGCGCCAAGCGGGTGCCCCGTCAGTGCCTTCGTTGAGGAGAACGACGGAATGTCGTCGCCGAATACGGCCCTCAACGCATGCAGTTCCTCCAAATCGCCGTGCGGCGTGGAAGGCGCGTGCGTGTTGACGTAGTCAGGCCATGCACCGGTTTCCTCGACGGCGGCACGAATCGCACCGGCAATCCCCGCTGCGCGCGGCGCAACCATCCCTGTGCCATCGGTCCGCTGACCGAAACCGGTCAACTCCGCATAGATGCGCGCGCCGCGGGCGAGCGCATGATCGAGCGATTCGAGCACCACGATGCCCGCCCCCGAAGCGATCACGAAGCCATCGCGCGCCGTATCGTAAGGACGCGATGCGTTTTGCGGCGTCTCGTTGAAGCCGCGCGAAAGCGCACCCATGGCATCGAACATCAACGTCATGTTGTCGTGCAGCGCCTCGCTGCCGCCGGCCAGCACGATATCCTGCCGTCCCGTCTGAATCAGCTGCATCGCCTGACCGATGGCAAGCGCCGAGGTCGTGCAGGCCGACGACGGCGAGTAGGTCGTGCCCTCCATCCCGAACACGTGCGCCACATTCGCGGATGCCGTGCTGCTCATCGCTTGCGGCACCGTGTAGGGCGGAACCCGATCGACCCCGCGTGCGTTCGCAATTTCCATCGCGACGTCGTAATGCGCCATCGAGCCCACGCCCGAGCCGACCACCGCCCCCGCCAACGGCGTGTGCAACGCGTCAGCGGGCAATTGCGCGTCGTCGATCGCCTTGCGTGCTGCATGACACGCAAAGCGTGCGGTATCGCCCATGAAGCGTTCGAGCTTGCGTTCGAACGGCACTTCGTTTGCAACCGATGCGACAGCCGCCACCTGGCTCCCGAAGCCTCGCTCGCGCCACGCCTGAATTCCAACAATGCCGCTTCTGCCGGCCCGCAGGCTTGCCGATACTTCGTCGAGCGTATTACCGAGACATGAGACGATTCCCATGCCCGTCACGACGACGCGCCGCAAGCCGCGGCCCGAATGGGATGACTGCACCGTCATCGCACGCGCTTGAAAATGAGTGAGGTGTTCACGCCGCCGAACGCGAAGTTGTTGCTCATCACGTATTCGGTGTCGATTTCGCGCGGCTGCCCGACGACATAGTCGAGCTCGGCGCAGGCCGGATCGACATGCGTCAAGTTCAGCGTAGGCACGTACCAATTGCGCTTTAGCATTTCGATCGTCCACCATGCCTCGATCGCGCCGCAAGCACCGAGCGTGTGACCGATATAGCTCTTGAGCGAGCTGATCGGCACGCCCGCACCGAACGTCTGCGCCGTCGCATGGCTTTCGGCGATATCGCCGCGGTCGGTCGACGTACCGTGCGCGTTCACGTAACCGATCGCCGCGGGAGGCAGCTTTGCGTCCTGCAACGCCTGTTGCATCGCGATCGCCATCGTCTCGGCGGTCGGCTGCGTAATATGTGCGCCGTCGGAATTACAGCCGAAACCCACTACCTCGGCATAAATCCGCGCCCCGCGCGCGACTGCATGCTCGTACTCTTCGAGCACCAGCGTCGCCGCGCCCTCGCCGACCACGAGTCCGTCGCGTGCCGCATCGAACGGCCGCGGCGTCAGATGCGGCTCGTCGTTGCGCGTGCTCGTTGCATAGAGCGTGTCGAACACGGCCACCGCGGGACCCGACAGCTCCTCGGCGCCGCCGGCCAACATCAGCGTCTGTTTCCCGTACGCGATCATCTCGTAGGCGTAGCCGATGGCTTGACTGCCCGACGCGCATGCGCACGACGTGGGCACGATGCGCCCCTTCAAGTCCCAGAACAGGCTGACGTTTACGGCCGTGGTATGCGGCATCATCTGCACATAGCTGTTCGAAGTCACCTCGCTCATCGAGCCCGTATCGAGCATCTTGCCGAACGCACGGATCGGCGCGACGGAGCCAGACGACGAGCCGTAAGCCACCCCCATGCGACCGTCCTTGATCGACGGATCGTCGAGCAGCCCCGCATCGGCCAGTGCGAATTCGCTGGCACGCACGGCATAGAGCGAAACGGGGCCCATCGAACGCGTCTTCTTGCGCGGATAGTGTGCGGGCACCGCCATTTCGGGGATCGGACAGGCAAGACGCGAGTGCAGCGACTCGAAGTAGTCCCATTGCGCCATGCGGCGCACGGCGTTGCGCCCCTGCCGCAAGGCCGCTTCGACTTCGTCCCAGGTATTGCCGAGCGCCGACACGCCGCCCATTCCGGTAATGACGACGCGCTTCATCAGACCATCCCGCCGTTCACGCCGATCACCTGCCGCGTGATATAGGACGCGGCATCCGACATCAGGAAACCCACGAGACCGGCTACCTCGGCGGGCTGACCGACGCGATTCATCGGCACGGCCTTGCGCGCATGGTCGAGCGGCATCTCGTCGAGCATGCACGTATCGATGAGCCCGGGCGCCACGCTGTTGACGGTTATGTTGCGCGTGGCCAGTTCGACGGCGAGGGCCTTGGTCGCACCGATCAAGCCGGCCTTAGCCGCGCTGTAGTTCACCTGACCGCGGTTGCCCGTTACACCGGACACCGAAGCAATCGTTACGATGCGCCCGCCCTTGCGCGCACGCACCATCGGCATCACCAGCGGATGCACGACGTTATAGAACGCGTCGAGCCCCGTCTCGATCACGAGATCCCAGTCTTCGTCGCTGAGCGCCGGGAACGCGGCGTCGCGCGTCACGCCCGCGCAGCAGACGATGCCGTAGTAGGCACCGTGCGCGGCCACATCGGCTTCGAGCGCGGCACGGCACGCATCCCGATCGCGCACGTCGAACTGCAGCACGCTCGCCGCACCGCCTTGCGCCGTGATGCCGGCCACCACCGCTTGCGCTTCGCTCAGTCCGCTGCGGCAGTGCACCGTCACTGCGAAGCCGTCTGTTGCCAACTGATATGCAATCGCGCGGCCGATGCCGCGGCTTGCGCCCGTCACGAGAACCCGTCGGCTCATGGCTGGAACGCCTCCTCGATAAATGTCTGGAAATTCCGCGGCTGGAAGACCTTCACGGTCGCTTCGGCGCACCGCGCGCCATGCGCTTCGATCGCGCAGGTGTAGGCACCATGCCCCTCCTCGCTGCGCAGCACTTCCTCGACCGTGATCGTCAGCCGCGCACCGCTTTCGAATGCCGGCACCAGCGCCTCATAGCGGCGCGTGCCGAGCAGGACGCCGGGCCGCACGCCGTCGCCTGCGCGCATCGACTGAAGGCCCACATGGGCCGCAATGGCCTGCGCCATCAATTCGATACCGATCCACGCCGGCATCGCACCGTTCTCGTCGGCATACCAGGCGTCGGCGCGCACGTACGCGTGGGCGGTGAGCGTGACGTCGCCGTGCGCGCTCACGCTATCGAGCAGCAGCATCGTGCCGCGATGCGGGATGATTTGCTCGATC
>CBJMQH010000459.1:0-4544 GCA_966431825.1 uncultured Trinickia sp. | reverse complement strand
AGCTGCCGGCCGTCTCCTACGTCAAACCTGACAGCCTGGTGGACGGCCATCCGGATGCGCGGCGCATCGTGCGTGGCCGGCCAGAACAGGACGTAGTCGTCGAAGTGCTCTTTGCGGCACAGTTCGTAGACGCTCCAGAGGTCGTTCTTGTTGCAGAGAATGACGGTGCGGTGCGGAACCGTGTGGACCGTGGTACCGAGCCGGTAGATGCCCAGGTAATAGCGCTGGGCCGCTTCGAGCGTGTCGAACGCCAGCACGAGCACCGACGGGCGATGGGTCTCGAAATCGCTGACGGCGAGCTCGGGCTTCGTCGACAAGTGGACGTTGCCGAACTCCTCCTGGAGCAGTTTTTGAACGAGTTCGCCATCGGCGACGGCTTGCGCCGCCACGAGGACCGAGGCGCGCTTGGGGGAGAGGTCGAGAGGTTGTTCAAGCATGATCAGAGGTGCTCACTATTCGATTCGACGGCGAGCAGTTGCTCGAGCGCCTGTTCGACGGCCACGAGCGCGGCATCGAACTGGCGGGCCCAGTTCGCGAGCATGGCGAGGTCGCCCGCCTTGCCCGCGTTTTCAAGTTCCGCGCAAAGATCGCCGAGCGCAAGTGCGCCGACGGAGCGCGATGACGATTTGAGCTTGTGCGCGATCGCACCGGCTTCGCGCCCGCGCCCGGCATCGCAGTGCGTGCGCAGTTCGGACGCGAGCTTGCCGACCGATTGCTGGTAGTCGGTCAGCAGTTCGCGCACGATCTCGGGATCGTCGCCGACGATACCGCGCAACACCGCGATATCGACGGCGCAGGCCGAGTTCGTCGCGGCCTGCGGCGGTTGTTCGCTCGCTTGCATCGGGGCGGCCTCCTCGTTGGGAAAATGCGCCTCCAGTACCGCCTGGAGACGGTTCAGCTGCAGCGGCTTCGTCAGATACCCGTCCATGCCGACGGCCGTGGCGCGCGCGGCTTCGCCCTGCACGGCGTTCGCGGTCAGCGCGATGATGGGCAGCCGCGTGCCCGCCGTTTCCTCGCGGCGGATGGTCTCGACGAGCTCGTAGCCGTCCATCTCGGGCATATGAAGGTCGGTAAACAGCAGTGCGTAGCGATGGGCGCGCCACATCGCCAGCGCTTCGCGGCCGTCGCCCGCGATCTCGGCGACATGGCCGAGCAGACCCAACTGCCGCAGGATCACCTTTTGATTGATCGCATCGTCTTCGGCGACGAGGATCAGGCGGCCGCGCTCGCGCGCTTCGCTGATCGAGGGTGCCTGTGCGCCCGGTTCGAGCCGTGTCGTCGCGCCGAGCGCGCTCGTCGGCAACTTGGGCCGGCCGAGGGCCACGTCGCCGGCCGTGCCGACGTCCGGATCGAGCGGCAGCCGGACCGTGAACGTCGAGCCCACGCCGACCGTGCTCTCGACCGAGATCGTCCCGCCCATCAGCTCGACGATCCGCTTGCAGATCGCGAGTCCGAGTCCGGTGCCGCCGAAGCGCCGTGTCGTCGAGGCTTCGGCCTGCGTGAACGGCTTGAACAGCTTCGGCAGCGTGTCCGCCGACATGCCGATGCCGTTGTCGGCGACGACGAAGCTGACCTCGACCCGCGTGTCGTCGCCCGCGCATGGGCGGGCCGACACGCTCAGCGAAACGGCGCCCGGTTTGTCGGCGCGTCCACCCGAAAATTTGATCGCGTTGCCGAGCAGGTTGTAGCAAAGCTGCCGCAGGCGCGTGTCGTCGGACAGCGCCGCGCTCGGCACGCCGGCTGCGATCGACTTCGTCAGCTTGACGCCGGCGCGCTCGGCAACGGGCATCAGCGATTGGCAGAGCCCGTCGACGATGTGCGGCACCGACACGGGTACGTTCTCGATGTGCATCCGCCCGGCTTCGATCTTCGAGAAGTCGAGAATGTCGTCGATGATGGTCAGCAGCGCATTCGCCGACTCGCGGATCGTCACGATCATGTCGCGCTGGTCGGTCGACACGTCCGTTTGCGCGAGCACTTCTGTCATGCCGATCACACCGTTCATCGGCGTGCGGATTTCGTGGCTCATCGCCGCGAGAAACGCGCTCTTCGCCCGCGACGCGGCCTCTGCGTCGGCGCGTGCCTGTTCGAGTTGGCGCGTGGCTTCGCGGCTTTCGGTCACATCGCGCGCCGTGGCGTAGACGAGCCCGTCGAGCTGATTGGCCTTCCAGGCGAGCCAGCGTACCGAGCCGTCCTTGCAGATGTACCGGTTTTCGAAGTTGTCGATCGGATCCCCCGGCTCGTGCCGCGCGATTTCGTGCATCGTGCGTTCCTGATCCTCGGGGTGCACGAAGCTGATGAACGGGCGCGACAGCAGCTCCTCGTTCGACCAGCCGAGGACCTTCGAGAAAGCGGGGTTGATGCGCTTGAAATGACCGAGCGGATCGGCGAGACAGATCAGGTCGAGCGACAGATCGAACAGCCGGTCGCGCTGCGTTTCGGCTTCCTTGCGGCTCGTCAGATCCTGGATCATGACGAGGGCGCCCGACATGTTCTCCATGTAGCAGGGCACAGCTGTCATTTCGCCGAGGAACGCGCCGCCGTCGAGCCGCAGCCAGCTTGCTTCCCGCGCCGGGGCGGCCGTATGAGTGGAGAGCAGCCGCTCGATGCGGTCCCCGATCACGGTGCGGCTGTCGGCTTGCAGGAATTCGAGGATCGAGAGTCCGCGGATTTGCGCGGCCGAATAGGCCCCGAGCAGTTCGAGCGCTTTCGGATTCGCATAGGCGATCGTCAGCCCCTGAAGCAGCAGCACCGCATAGGGCGACAACTCGATCAACTGCCGGTAGCGCGCCTCGCTTTGCATCAGCGCCTGCTCGTTCGCGTATTCGCCGCTCACGTCGCGTATCAGGGCCACGACGCCGGCTGCGCCCGTGCTTCGGCGCTCGACCCGCATCTCGTAGACGATCGGCCGCGGCGTGTGCAGTTGAAAGACGGCGCTCGACGAATCGGCCGGCGGCGTGCCCGCCAGCATCGAGGCGAATTGCCAGATTTTGCGTTCACGATCGACGTCGATGTCGTCGCGAAAGAGCGCTTCGGCCACATGCCGCGGCGTGGCCCGTGCAACCTGTTGATCGGACCAGCCCAAGAGGCGCAGCAGGTGCGGGTTGTAGCCGTCGATCGTGCCGCTTTCGCTGAAGCCGACGGTGGCGTCGGGGATGGCCTTGAATAGGGCGTCGGCGCGTTCCACTTCGGTCATCGTGCGCTCGTGCGCGTGGCGCTCGCGTTCCGACACGGCCGCGAGCCGGCGAAAGAGCCGCCCTTGGTGCGATTGTGCGGCGAGGATCAGCGCGGTGAGGACGATGCCGGCGACGAGAAGTGCGATGAGCCGCATATGGAACGCGGACAGGAACTCGCTGTTCGAGAACCCGACCATGACGATGAGCCGGTAGTCGGGCAGCGTTTGGTAGCTGATCGTGCGCGTGACCTGGTCGACCTGGCTCGTCACGGTGAAGTGACCCTTCGGCCCCCGCCTGAGCTCGGCTTTCAGCGCGGGACTGATCTGTATTGTTCCCGCAGCGCTGTCGACTTGGCCCGCGCGCCGGGCGCGCACGGCGAAGTCGTCGCTGCCGACGATCGATACGAGGCCGCTGCGGCCGATGCGCAGCGCATCGTAGAGGTCGGTGAAGTAGGAGGGCGGGATCGAGACCACGACGACGCCGAGCATGCGGCCGTTGGCGTCATCGATGCGGCGCGAAAGCTGGATCGAAGCCTGCCCGCTCGCGCGCCCGATCACCGGTTTGCCGACGAACAGCTGTGTACCCGAATCGGCGATATGGACGCGGAAGTGCTCGCGATCGGACAGGTCGACGGGCGTCCAGCCCGGCGCCGTCGACGCGCGCAGGATGCCGTGTTTGTCAATCAATGCGATCTGGATGAAAACGTCGAGATTGATGAGCCCCGAATGCACGTAGCTCTCGAGCGGCAGATCGATGCCTTCGCGACGCGCATGCCAGGAGACGACCGATGCGACTTCGTCGGCCTCGCGTAGAACGCGCGTCGTGTGTGCCGCCAGCGCGTCGGCGAGGGTTTGCGCCTGGCGTTGCTCGCTCGCCAGTTCCGTCTTCACGTCCCAGGTCGCGAAGGCGCCAAGCGCGAACCAAAGCGCGACGATGAGGCCGAACGCCGTTGCGTGGCTGAAGCGGGGCACGTGCGGCGAGAGGGCGCGTAGCAGGGGCAAGCGAAAGACGTGACTCATGAAAGGGGCTCTTTTCCGCTCGGGGCGGTTGCAGGCCAGGCATCCGGCACCACATCAGGCCGGGTTCAAGCTGGCGTAAAAAAGTGTCGCATTCCTAAGTAAATGGCTAATCCGGATTCGCGATGTATCAGACAGGTCGGTACATGTCTTGCGGCCGTTGCCTGCGCTATTTGTCTGCATAACGACCAATGTCGTCCCCGGCTTTAACGTTTGCGCAGACAAAATAAACAGGGCTCGAACAAATGAAAAAGGGGCCGCCGCGCGGGTGCGCAGACGGGCCCCTTTTTTCTGCAGCGCAGCAGCGCTGCGCCGTGGGTCGCCGAGACGTCAGCCCGTGTTGCGCAGGCCG
>CBJMQH010000458.1:0-4545 GCA_966431825.1 uncultured Trinickia sp. | reverse complement strand
AAAGGGCGCAATTCTAGGCACCTTCCCGCCATGACGCAAGCGTTTTTTTGAGAGACGTTTGAGCGACGTGCCGGACATCTCTCAGTGCGTCACCGTCACCGCCTTCCGAACGACCAACGTCCCTATAGGAGATAGATCCAGCAAGCAGGGATCGACACCCACTGTTGCGCCGCTCCCCGATCAGGCTCGCCGCGAGCGTGTCGCCCTGTGCGCCTCAGCTTGTGCCGCAGCGGAAACGTCTAGAATGGAGGGTTCATCGAATCCATATAACGAACCGCCCTATGCGCTCTCGAATCGCCAAACGTCTGCCCCCCGATGCCGACAAGCTCGTCGGCCTGTCGCTCGCGCTGTTCGCGTCCGGTAGCCGGATCGAAGACCGCTTCTGGGAAACCAAGCTCGACGCCCTGCTCGCGAAGATCGTGCGCAACGGCAATCAAACCACGCTCGACGCCGCGCTCGACCATCTTCAGCAAAATCATCCCGACGCATATGGTGCGCTCGCCGATATGGCCGAAACGCACAGCGAATCGTTTGTCGTCGAGCACGAAGGCACCCCCTACGAGGCACTCCTGATCGCAGCACCCGTGCTCGCGTGGACCCGCTATGTAATCCCTTCGGGCCCGCTCAAAGCAGACGCCGTCGACGCACTGCGTGCACACCTCCAGGCCCATGTGCTGGCAGGCGGCAGCCGCGTCGCACTCGCCCCGTTCCTCTACAGCATCGACCAGCTGCCGCGCCACCACGTCGAGACCTACCGCGTCGCGCAGCAGCTCGTTCAAGCAGCGATCAACGGCTCGTCCGCCCGCATCAATTCAGGCGACCTGCCCGAGACCTCGCCGATCCTGGCCGACCCCCGCTTCCTGCTCGCCGTCGTGGCGGCGCCCGTCGGCGCCCCACTCTTCCGTTGGCAGGAAGAGGAAAACGGCGCGCGCATCGAACGCGGCCAATGCCTCGAGCAATGGGCCACGCAAGGCGGCGCCAACCTCGCCACCGTGCTTCCCGGCTGCGAGTTCGAATGCCTGCTGCCCGACGCTTACTACTCCGCCTGCCGCGACGCGGACGAGCGCGTCCGTCCTCATACCGTCCGCACTGCAATCCGTTACCTCTTCGATACGATCGGTGCCAGCCCGGAAGACTTGCGCGCCGTCGTTGCGGGTTTCGGTGAACGTCGCATCGACGAATACCGGATCGGCTTCACCCGGCGTGGCAGCAACGATGTCATCTATGGCGTCGTATGGCCCCTCTATGGCCGCGAAAACGGCGAGCTCGCAATCGACGAAGAAGCAGAGGACGCAGAAGGGCCGCTCGAAGAAATCGTCGCACTGCTCAAGGAAGCCGGCGTAACGGACATCCGACGCCACGCGGGACGCTTCGAGCCCGAGTACTGCGACGATTGCGGCGTGCCCCTCTACGCCGACCCGCTCGGCGAGATCGTGCACGCCGAAATGCCCGAAGACGCTGAGCCGGCCCAACCGCACTTCCACTGACCCCCCCGCGCTTGCTACCCACCACCGGCGCCCCGCACGGCGCCGGTGAGTCCTATGCCATTCGGCTAGCCGCTCCCGCGTAAGCTTTTTGTCATCATTGCACCCACGGCGCGTCACGTGCTGTCGGTCAGTCGGCCAGCCCTCTGCGCCGCCCGGCAATGACTACAAGGAGGCAAGCTATGCGTTTCGCAGTTCTCAGTTCGGAAGCAGAACGACGCGACGGGCTCAAGGCACTGTTGCGGCAGATCGACCGGCAGGCGCGCTTCGCGGAAGCAAGGGATTGGGCGCAGACGGGCCGTATGTTACGCAGGCAGTCCGTCGACCTGCTCGTCGTCGATTGGCATGATGTGATGCGCGTGTCGGAGGCCCGCGCGCTGCTCGGGGAATATCCGGGGCTCCGAATCGCCGCGTTCACCGACGACGACTCCCCTGCCCGCGTACGCGCGCTCATCGACGGCGGCGTCCACGGGGTAATCCCGCGCCTCACGCACCCACAGCTGATCGTGCGCCTGCTCGAACTCGTGCTTGCCGGCGGCTACTATGCGCCGCCGCACGCATCCGAAACAGGCAGCGCCGCCACCCCGCCCGGTCCAACACCACCCGCCGTTGCACACCCATCGCGCACGCCGCGCGTCGAACGCAGACGCCTCGTTCCCGCCCTCTCGCCGCGCCAAGAGCAGATCATGCGTTGCGTCCATATGGGCAGTACGAACAAAATGATCGCCCGGACGCTCGGCATCAGCGAAGGGACGGTCAAAATACATCTGGCCAGCATCTTCCAGCAGCTCGGCGCACCCAACCGCGCCGCCGCCGTCGCCATCTACAACGGCTGGCTGACGCCGCACCTCGAAGTCCTCAGGGCCGAACGCAATCGCGCCGCAAAGCCGATCCTCGGCGAAACCGGCCCCGTCCCGCTGCGCCGCAGCCGTGCATTCCCCTATGCACTTCCTGCTACCGCAACGACCGATCTGCCCATCGCCGCAGAGCCGGAGACGCCGTTCGCGCACGATCCCCGCTCGCCCCGACGCTGATGCACACTGCAATCGCCGCAAACGAGCGGCACCAGCCCATGGCGGCACAAACTCTGCGCATTGCGTCGTATCGCACACGAACTCTCGAGCGCCGCACTCCCACGTTTTTCGGCGCAGCGAGTAATATGGACACATGGGCTTCCTCTATACGCCGCTTCCGCTTTGGGTGGCCGTCGGTGGCTGGGCCGCCGCCGCGGTGCTGCTCGCGCTCGCTATTGCACGCATGCCTTTCCGGCGCCTGCAAGACGCGACGCTCCAGCATGTCTGGCTCGCGCTCATCGTCGCCATCTCGGTGTTATGGGCAAGCAACGCGTGGCTCGACGACGGCCCCGTGATGCATCTGCTGGGTGCGACGCTCGTCGTGACGCTGTTCGACTGGGCGCTCGCACTGATTGCGATGGCGGCCGTCTCGGGCATCGCCGCGATCGTCTTCGACGCGACGTGGCAAGGCGTCGCGCTCACCTTCCTCGTTTATGGTGCGATGCCGGTCGGTGTGTCGGCACTCTTGCAGCGCGCCTGCAGCGCCTGGCTCCCACGCAACCTCTTCGCCTTCATCTTCGCGCAGGGTGTTGTTTCGCCCGCCATTGCGGTCACGGTGACGACGTTGAGCGCCGCCGGCATTCGCCTCGCACTCTCCGACGGCTCGCTCGGCGTTATTCCCACCGGCTACGCGCTGAGTATCCTGCTGCTTGCATCGGGCGAAGCCTGGTTCACAGGTCTTTCTACTGCCTTGATTGCCGTCTATCGCCCCGCGTGGGTGACGACGAACGACGTCCGGCGCTACCGGCTAGGAGGCCCGCGCATGTGAGCCGCCGAGGCGCCCGCTTGGTCGCCCGTGAACCAGCGCGCTCCTTCACCGACCCAGCGCGGCGGACACGAAGCCGCCACAAATATTCACGTCGTCATTGAACTCCGGCTGCGTCTCGGGCATCTTACGTGCCTGATGTCTCAACAACGCCCATCTGGATGGATAGCACCCACACCTCACGCCGCCTGCGCAGCATCATGGGCCGGCTCGCCGTAATCGCCGCCGCTTTGCCGATTTTCGCCCTGCCCGCTCGTGCCGATCTCATCGACGAGCGCAACGAAATGATCGCGAAGTTCGTCAACGAGATGCATGCCGACCCGCTCGTCGCCGATTGCGCAGCCCACGGCAACTTCATCGCGAGTACATCGAACGTCATCGACCACGTCGATTTCCCGCCGGAAGCATTCGACGCTGCCCATGCGGCCATCACGCCATGGAACGGTTCGTTCGATCAGGGCAAGCAACGCGTCACCGTCGACCATATCGTGACCGTCGAAGGTCAAGGCATTGCCCGCGAGTCCGCCCGCGCCCCGTATCCGCTGAAGTTCCGCTGCGGCTATGTCGGCAACCAGATGCTCGCGTTCAGCTGGAACGACCCGGAGCCGGCCGCCAAGCCCAGCGCACCACCCAGCGGCAAGAAGAAGGGCAAGGGCAAACACGGCGGCAAGAGCACGACTCAACACTCCGCTCACAAGAAAGCCGCCAAGCACCAATGAGCATCGCTTCGTCGCACCGTGTGCGGCGAAGTGCCATCTCCCCGGGGCCGTAGCCGTGACCGCGCGCCGCCGCGCGATCAGCGGCCCGGCTCACGACCTCAGCCAAATGTCTCGAGGTGCCGCAGCACGGCCGACAGCATCGCGGCGCCCAACGACGCGCTACGTTCGCCATTCCAACCGACACGCTCGTCGGGCAGGTTCGCGTTGTCCTTGAACGGCATCTCGAGCGTCAGCGAGAGGCAGCCGAACGCATGGCCCACGTATTTCGAAGCCAGCTTCAGTGCATCCGCCTGGTACTTGCCCGCCTCGTAGCCGTACTTGTCCTGGAAGTCGGGACTCGCCGTCTTGAAGGCCTCGATAAACGCGCGTTGCTGCTCGGCCTGGGCGGGCGTGAACCCGGGCAGCATCTCGCAACCGGCAACGAACACATACGGCAACGCCTCATCGCCGTGAATATCGAAGAACATGTCGCAGCCGATTGCATGCAGCGCCTCGCGCACAGC
>CBJMQH010000457.1:0-4552 GCA_966431825.1 uncultured Trinickia sp. | reverse complement strand
GATTTTTTCCAGTACGTTCCGCCGTTCGCGCCCGGCTGGGTCGACGAGCGTGCGTTCCTGTGCGCGCTGCCGCCGGCACGCCGTGCGGACTATGCCGGGCGCATGGCCGAGCTGCTTGCGCCGGGCACGCTGCTGGCGGGGTTCTTCTTCATCGTTCCGGCGAGCGCAGACGGATCGCAAAAAGGCCCGCCGTTTGCGATCGATCGCGACGCGCTCGACGCGCTGCTGTCGCCGTACTTCGACCTGATCGAGGACGACGCCGTGACCGATTCGATTCCGATTTTCGCCGGGCACGAGCGCTGGCTCACCTGGCGCCGCCGCTGAGGGCGCGGGGCGATCGCTCCCACGCGTTCCTGCGGCTTCGGCCCCGGCCGGCCTACGCCGCGGTTGTGCAGCGGCGGCCTTGATTTGCCGGCCGAGCACCCTCATTTAGAGGCAGCGCGTCGAGCCGTTGCGCGCACTGCGACACCATTGCCGCCCGAGCGCGACGCGCGAGGGGTTTGCGGGAGCGGCGATCCCCGTCGCCGGATGGCCGGCCCTGGATTCGGGGTGACGGCCGAATGCGGCTATAATTCAACGCTTTGCAAGCGTTCAACCGTATTTTTGTCGGAAATTGTCGGGAAGAGAATCATGCCGATCTACGCCTACCGTTGCGAATCGTGCGGCTTCGAAAAAGACGTACTCCAGAAGATGAGTGACGCGCCGCTTTCTGAGTGCCCTCAGTGCCAGAAAGATACGTTCCGCAAACAGGTGACCGCCGCCGGCTTCCAGCTGAAAGGCTCGGGCTGGTACGTCACCGATTTCCGCGGCGGCTCGAATGGCGCCGGGAAGTCGGCTGCCGGCGGAGCCGTCGCAAGCAAGTCGGACAATGCGAGTGCTACTGCCGGCGCGAGCGAGGGTGGCAGCGGCGCAGGCAGCACCACGGGTGGTTCGGCCAGCGGTTCGGCCCAGACTGCATCGACCGCCGACGCTTGAACGGGCGGTTCCTGACGGGGCGCCCGGTAGCCGTCACCCACGAACCCGAGCCGGCGCGACCAGCACGCGCCGCCCGCGGCGGCGCGCGCGCCTGTCGCGCCCGATGAATTCCAAAGCGGTTTCCTGGCGGTATACATGAAGAAGACGACGCTCAAATCCGTGTTCCTGACCGGCTTGCTGGTCCTCGTGCCCTTGGCGATTACGCTGTGGGTGCTTGGGCTCGTCATCGGCACGATGGACCAGACGCTGCTGCTGTTGCCGGAATCGTGGCAACCCGAGCGGTTGTTCGGCTTCCACCTGCCCGGTATCGGTGCGCTGCTCACGCTCGCGTTCGTCTTCATCGTCGGCCTTGCCACACAGAACTTCGTCGGCCAGAAGCTCGTGACCTGGTGGGATGCGATCCTGCGCCATATTCCGATCGTCGGCCCGCTCTATACGAGCGTGAAGCAGGTCTCCGACACGCTGCTTTCGAGCAGCGGTAATGCGTTCCGAAAAGCACTGCTGATCGAGTACCCGCGGCGTGGCTCCTATACGATCGCCTTTCTGACCGGCACGCCCGGCGGCGATGTGGTCAACCACATGAAAGAGGAGTACGTGAGCGTCTATGTGCCGACCACGCCGAACCCCACGTCCGGCTTCTTTCTGATGGTGCCGAAGGCCGAAGTGGTCGAGCTCGACATGTCGGTCGACGCCGCGCTCAAGTACATCGTCTCGATGGGCGTCGTTGCGCCCGCGGCGCCGACGCTCGCGCCGGCGCGCCGCCCTGTCGAGCCGCCCCTTTAACGTGTCGAGGCGAACGGACCCGCGCCGCGCCTCGCTCAACTTACGCAAACGATAGACGAATACCATGTCGATGAGATCTGAATACTGCGGTCTGGTGACCGAACATCTGTTGGGCCAAACCGTGTCGCTGTGCGGCTGGGTGCAGCGCCGGCGCGACCACGGCGGCGTCATCTTCATCGATCTGCGCGATCGCGAGGGTCTCGTCCAAGTCGTTTGCGACCCCGACCGTGCCGAGATGTTCAAGACGGCGGAAGGCGTGCGCAACGAGTTTTGCGTGCAAGTTGTCGGTGTGGTGCGCAACCGTCCGGAAGGCACCGTCAATGCCGGGCTCAAGAGCGGCAAGATCGAAGTGCTCTGCCACGAGCTGACCGTGCTCAACGCATCGGTTACGCCGCCGTTCCAGCTCGACGACGACAACCTCTCGGAAACGACGCGCCTCACGCACCGCGTGCTCGACCTGCGCCGCCCGCAGATGCAGCACAACCTGCGTCTGCGCTATCGCGTGGCGATGGAAGTGCGCAAATACCTCGACGCGCACGGCTTCATCGACATCGAAACGCCGATGCTCACGAAGAGCACGCCCGAAGGCGCTCGCGACTATCTCGTGCCGTCGCGCGTGAACGCGGGTCAGTTCTTCGCGCTGCCGCAATCGCCGCAGCTGTTCAAGCAGTTGCTGATGGTGGCGAACTTCGATCGCTACTATCAGATCGTGAAGTGCTTCCGCGACGAAGACCTGCGCGCTGACCGCCAGCCGGAATTCACTCAGATCGACTGCGAAACGTCGTTCCTTAACGAGCAGGAAATCCGCGATCTGTTCGAGAACATGGCGCGCCATGTCTTCAAGGAAACGATCGGCGTCGAACTCGCGAATCCGTTCCCGGTCATGAAGTACGCCGAAGCGATGGCGCGCTTCGGTTCCGACAAGCCCGACCTGCGCGTGGCGCTCGAATTCACGGAACTGACCGACGCGATGAAGGACGTCGAGTTCAAGGTGTTCAGCGCACCGGCCAACACGAAGGACGGCCGCGTCGCGGCGCTTCGCGTGCCGAAGGGCGGCGAGCTGTCGCGCGGCGACATCGACGGCTATACCGAGTTCGTTCGTATCTATGGGGCGAAGGGGCTGGCCTGGATCAAGGTCAACGAAGCCGCGAAGGGCCGCGACGGTCTGCAAAGCCCGATCGTCAAGAACCTGCACGATGCCGCGATTGCCGCGATCCTCGAGCGCACCGGCGCACAAGACGGCGACATCATCTTCTTCGCAGCAGATCGCGCGAAGGTCGTCAACGACAGCCTCGGCGCGCTGCGCCTGAAGATCGGTCACTCCGAGTTCGGCCGTGCGAACGGGCTCGTCGAGCAGGGCTGGAAGCCGCTGTGGGTCGTCGACTTCCCGATGTTCGAATACGATGAGGAAGAGGCGCGCTACGTGGCTGCACACCATCCGTTCACGAGCCCGAAGGACGAACACCTCGAGTACCTCGAAACGGATCCGAGCCGCTGCCTGGCCAAGGCCTACGACATGGTGCTGAACGGCTGGGAAATCGGCGGCGGTTCGGTGCGGATCTATCGTGAGGATGTCCAGAGCAAGGTGTTCCGCGCCCTTAACATTGGGCCGGAGGAAGCGCGGGCGAAGTTCGGCTTCCTGCTCGACGCGCTGCAATACGGTGCGCCCCCGCATGGCGGCATCGCATTCGGCCTTGACCGCATCGTCACGATGATGGCCGGTGCCGACTCGATCCGCGACGTGATCGCGTTCCCGAAGACGCAGCGCGCCCAGTGTCTGCTCACGCAGGCGCCGAGCCCCGTCGACGAGCGTCAGCTGCGCGAGCTCCACATCCGCCTGCGTCAGCCGGAGCAGCCGAAGGTGTGAAGCGCGTTCCCGGTGCGGCGCGAGCCGCTCGAGAACCCGAAAGAGGCGCGTTATCGCGCCTTTTTTGCTTTTCGTTGGGGAGTGCCATGCAGAAACCGCCGAAAATTCCGGAGTCCGTACTGGTCGTCATCTACACGCGCGCGCTCGACGTGCTGATCATCGAGCGCGCCGATCGGCCCGGATTCTGGCAATCCGTCACCGGGTCGAAGGACCGGATCGACGAGGCGCTGGCGGACACCGCCACGCGCGAGGTGGCCGAGGAGACGGGAATCGTCGTCGGCGGCCCGCTCGTGCCGTGCGACGCCCTCGTCGACTGGGGCGAGCGCATCGAATACGAGATCTATCCTGTCTGGCGGCACCGCTACGCCCCGGGCGTGACGCGCAACGTCGAGCACTGGTTCGGGCTTGAGCTGCCGCACCGCGTCGACATCACGCTCGCACCGCGCGAGCACACGGCCTATCTCTGGCTACCTTATGAGCAAGCCGCTGCACGCTGCTTCTCCTCGTCGAATCGCGATGCGATTCTGCAATTGCCGCGCCGGATGAGGACCCGCCCCACATGAGCGCTTCGGGTCGCAGCGCCCGTGCGCATACCGGGCGTACGCGGCGGCTCGCGCGCATCGGCGCGGCGCTCGTTGCCGGGCGCCGCGCAGCGCGCCTCGCGTTCACGGCCGGTAATGCAGTGCGGCTCTTCGAATGCGGCGACGCCTACTTCGCCGCGCTGATCGAGCGAATCGACGCGGCGCAAACCGCGGTGGCGCTCGAAACCTACATCTTTTGCGACGACGCGGCGGGCCGCCCCGTCTCCGACGCGCTCGTGCGTGCCGCGCAGCGCGGCGTGGCCGTGCGCGTCATTACCGATGGCATCGGCACCGGCCGCCTTGCGTTCTTCGATGTGGTCACGCGAGCGTTGCAGCTCCACGTGCG
>CBJMQH010000456.1:0-4563 GCA_966431825.1 uncultured Trinickia sp. | reverse complement strand
TCTTTCCGATCCTCTGGATGGCCCTCACGGCGTTCAAGACCGAGCAGTAGGCCTATGCGCTTTCGGTGTTTTTCACGCCGACGCTCGAGAGTTTCCGCGAAGTGTTCGCGCGCAGCGACTATTTCTCGTTCGCGCTGAACTCGGTGCTCGTATCGGCCGGTGCGACGCTGCTGTGCCTGCTCTTTGCCGTGCCCGCTGCCTACACGATGGCGTTCTTCCCGACCGGGCGCACGCAGAAGCTGCTGCTCTGGATGCTCTCCACGAAGATGATGCCGTCGGTCGGCGTGCTCGTGCCCGTCTACCTGCTCTGGAAGAATACGGGCATGCTCGATACGGTGTGGGGGCTCGTCATCGTCTATGCGTTGATGAATCTGCCGATCGCCGTCTGGATGGCCTTCACGTACTTCAACGAAATCCCGCGCGACATCCTCGAAGCGGGGCGCATCGACGGCGCAGCCACCTGGCAGGAGATCGTCTACCTCTTGATGCCGATGGCGCTCCCCGGGCTCGCATCGACGGCGCTGTTGCTGATGATCCTTTCGTGGAACGAAGCATTCTGGAGCATCAATCTGTCTAGTTCGCATGCCGCTCCGCTGACGGTTTTCATCGCTTCCTATTCGAGCCCCGAGGGGCTGTTCTGGGCGAAGCTCTCTGCCGCATCGCTGCTTGCCGTCGCGCCGATTCTGCTGGTCGGCTGGGTGTCGCAAAAGCAGCTCGTGCGCGGTCTCACGTTCGGAGCGGTCAAATGACGAATGGCTCTGTGCGTGCGGACGGCGCCGTCCTGATCTGCGATTGCGACGGCGTGTTGATCGACAGCGAAGCGGTGGCGGCGAGCATGCTCGTGAAAGAGTTGGAGGTGCGCTGGCCCGGAACCGACGTCGAGGCGCTCGTCGTCCCGTTGCTGGGCCAGCGTATCGAGCGTCTGCTGTCGCTCGCGGCGGACTCGCTCGGCAAGACGCTGGCGGATCACGAGGTCGATGCGATCCGGGCTGCCGTCGAGGCGGCAGCCCAGACGGCGCCGCTCGTTGACGGCGTGGAGGCGGCATTGGAGCGCATCGCCCTGCGCAAGGCGTGCGCGAGCAACAGCTATACGCCGTACGTCGAGCGGGTGCTCGCGCGTACGGGACTCGTGCGGTTTTTCGGCTCCGCGGTGTTCTGCGCCGATCGCGTGGAACGCCCGAAGCCGGCCCCCGACGTCTATCTGGCCGCTGCGCGCTCGCTCGGGGTCGGCGGCGGCGACTGCATCGTCGTCGAGGACAGTGCGGCGGGCGTGGCTGCCGCGACAGCGGCCGGGATGGTGGTGCTCGGTTTTATCGGCGGTACGCATGCGACTGACGCGCACGTGGAGGCGCTCAGGCAAGCCGGTGCAGCCGTGGTGTTCGAAGAGATGCGCGAGTTGCCTGCGCTCGTTACGCGCTGGCTCGCGGGCGATGTCGGGCAGCGCGTTCGCGCCTGATGTGTGACAGATAAGTAAAGGAGACGAAACATGGCAAGCGTGACCCTGCGCGGCGTGGCGAAGCGCTATGAGGAACATGAGGTGCTGCGCAATGTGAACCTCGACATCGCCGACGGAGAATTCGTCGTGTTCGTCGGCCCGAGCGGTTGCGGGAAGTCGACGCTGTTGCGGATGATCGCCGGCCTGGAGGACATCAGCGACGGCGAACTGCTGATCGAGAACGCGCGGATGAATGATGTCCCGCCGGCCAAGCGCGGCATCGCGATGGTGTTCCAGTCCTATGCGCTTTATCCGCATATGACGCTCTACGACAACATGGCGTTCGGCCTGAAGCTCGCGGGCGCCAAGAAGCCGGAAATCGACGACGCGGTGCGCAATGCGGCGAAGATCCTGCACATCGACCATCTGCTCGATCGCAAGCCGAAACAGCTCTCGGGCGGTCAGCGCCAGCGCGTGGCGATCGGTCGCGCGATCACGCGCAAGCCGAAGGTGTTCCTGTTCGACGAACCGCTGTCGAATCTCGATGCGGCGCTGCGCGTGAAAATGCGCCTCGAGTTCGCGCGGCTGCACGACGAACTGAAGACGACGATGATTTACGTCACGCACGATCAGGTCGAAGCGATGACGCTTGCCGACAAGATCGTGGTGATGTCGGCCGGCAATGTCGAGCAGGTCGGCAGTCCGAACCGTCTTTACCATGCACCGGCGAACCGGTTCGTGGCGGGCTTCATCGGGTCGCCGAAGATGAACTTCTTGGCGGGGACGGTCGAGTCCGTGGCGGCTGACGGTGTGCTCGTGCGTTACGCGACGGGAGAGCGGCAGCGGGTGGCGGTGGAGCCCGGCAGCTTGCGCGGCGGCGAGCCGGTGACGGTTGGGATTCGTCCCGAGCATCTGCATGCGCGAGCCGCGGGTGGACCGGGCGTCGTCGACGGTATTGCTGCGCGTACCACCGCGGTCGAATCGCTCGGGGACTCGGCCTATCTCTATGCCGAATCGAGCGTGGCGCCCGACGGGCTCATCGCGCGTATTCCGCCGCTCGAACGTCACGAGCGCGGCGAAACGCTGTTGCTCGGGGCGGAGCCTGCGCATTGCCATCTGTTCGACGAAGCGGGGCATGCGTTCGAGCGCAAAATCGTCGAGGTGCTGTCGGCGGCTTGAAGACGCCACCGGGCATGGTTCGCGCATGGGCACGCGCGCGAACCATGCAGCGACGCGGCGCTTACCGCTTGAGCGCCGCCCTGGCGCAAGCCTCGTCGGTGACGAGCCCGGACAGCCAGCCGCCCTTGAGTACGGCGAGCACGGCTGCATGCTTGCGTGCCCCGCCGGCAAACGCGATGGTCGGTCGTTTCGGCGGACAGTCGAGCTCGATGCTGGTCACGCGGCGCCCCGTCGGCGTATCGATGCGCTTGCCGTCCGCACCGATCGGCAGTCCCAACATTTCCGCGACCACACCGGCCTTCGTCAGCGCCTTCACCTCGTCCGAGGTAATGAACCCGTCGACATGCAGCGGGCATTTTGGCCCGATGTCGCCGATCCCGAGAAACGCCACATCGGCCTGGCTCGTCAGCGATCCGACGATGCGATAGAGCCGGTGATTGCACCACTGGGAACGCTCGGCCTCGCTGTCGGCGATGAGCGGCGCCGGCAACATGAAGTACTTGCCGCCCGTACGCTCGGACATGTGCAGTGCCACGTCGTAACGATTCGACGAGCCGTCCTGCGCAATCGCGCCCACCATCGAGACGAGCCGATGATCCGGCCGGTCGAGCTGGCCCAATTGATCGACGGCGGCTTTCAGGGTCCGGCCGCTGCTGACGGACACGATCATCGGCTTCTCTTCGCTCAGGTAGCGCTCGAGCACCTGCGCGCTCGCCACGGCGAGCTTCCGATCGATTGCCTCGGGTGTATCGTCGTCCACCGGCACCACTTCGCACATCGAAAGATTGAAGCGCTCGGACAGGCGCTCGGCGAGCGTCAGGCAATCGGCGAGCCGGTGTTCGATGCGCACGCGCACGAGGTTCTTCTCGACGGCGAAAGCGACCAGCCGCTGCGCGACGGGGCGCGAGACCTGCAGCTTCTCGGCGATTTCGTTCTGCGTATTGCCGGCGACGTAGTAGAGCCATGCGGCGCGCGTCGCCAGGTCTAGTTTTTCGTTGGATCTCGACACGGTGATGCTTATCCAGGGTCTGTTGACGAAAGTCAGGCGAGCCGCGGCCGCGACGCTTCGAAGAGCGGGCGCACGTGGCGATAGAGCTCGCGGTAGGCGTGAAGCCGGGCGCGCAACGCACCATGACGCTCGGCATCGGGTGCGAACTCGGCCACGACAGGCGGTTTGGCCAGTACCTGCGCCGGGTCCCCGCCCGCAGCCAGCCAGCCGAGTCGTGCCGCACCGAGCGCGGCGCCGGTCTCGCCGCCGCCGTGCTGGCGCGTGGGCGTGGCCAGCGCGTCGGCCAGCAACTGCGCCCAGTAAGCGCTGCGTGCGCCGCCGCCCAGCAGCGACAACGCACGCGGGGCCGTGCCGGCCGCGGCCAACGCATCGAGCCCGTCGGTCAGCGCGAGCGTAACACCTTCGAGTACCGCATAGCCGAGCAGCGCGCGATCGGTGCCATGCGACATGCCGAAGAAGACGCCCTGCGCATACGGATCGTTGTGCGGCGTGCGCTCGCCGGACAGATAGGGCAAGAAGATCGGCGCACCCGCGCGCGCTTCGTCCGAAAGCCGAGCGGCCTCGGCAACGAGCGTCGGCTCGTCGGTGCCCGTCAGCTTGCAGACCCAGCGCAGGCAGCTCGCGGCCGACAGCACGACGCTCATCTGGTGCCAGCGGTCGGGAATCGCATGGCAGAACGCATGCACGGCCGAAGCCGGGTTCGGGGAAAAGCGGTCGCCCACGACGCATAGCACGCCCGACGTGCCGAGCGAGACGAAGCCGTCGCCGGGCTCGGTCGCGCCGATGCCGATCGCGCTCGTGGCATTGTCGCCGCCGCCGGCGGCCACGACGATCCCGCCGGAAAGCCCCCATTCGCGTGCGAGCTCGGCGCGCAGCACGCCGGCGGGCGCGCTGCCCTCGGCCAAGCGCGGCATCTGCGAGCGCTGCATGTAGCATGCGT
>CBJMQH010000455.1:0-4567 GCA_966431825.1 uncultured Trinickia sp. | reverse complement strand
AGCACTGCCTTCACACGGCAGGGGTCACTGGTTCGATCCCAGTACTACCCACCAGATTCATGGGTATGTAGAACCCGAAGAACAAAGGCCCTCTGGCGTTAGCCGAGGGCCTTTTTCATTTCCGGCAGCCGGGTCCAGGTCGCACACGACGCCACAATGCGCAAGCGGCAGAGCGGAAAATTAGATGGTGACGGCGCTGCGCATCCCCCAGTGTGCGAGTTCTGAATCTTCGAATCGATTCGTGCGATAGGCCGTTACCCGTGAGCCCGCCCCGCCTTTCCCGTTACCCTATACTCGACTGACACTTGATTCGGCGAAGCCGCAACGAACAAATGAAGAGGTCTCACTTGTGCACGAACGACCACATCGCCCTACCCTTCATTCGCGCGGCCTTGATCGTCGGTCTGACGACGGCAGGGTGTGCCGGCCTCGCACACGCCGAGGATAGTCCTTCGAATTCGGCGCCAGCGTTCACACAACCTGAGCGAACGATCGATGCTTACGCGGTGTACGGTAATGGGCGAGCGAGCGAGGGCGGCAATATGCGGTGGCGTGCGTATGAGGTCGGATTCGGCGATGTTTTAACCGATCACTTCTCCGCCTACGTCGCGTATCTGAACGAGGGCCATCCGGCCGACAACCACCGTGATGGTTTTGCCGCGCTCGGCTCGTTTCGTTTGCCCCTTAGCGAGCGTGCAGTTCTTGAATTTTCCGCGGGGCCGTATTTCAGCATGAATACGACCCACGTCAACAATGAACCGCTCAACGAAAAGCACTGGGGTGTGCGCGCCTCGGCAGCAATGCGGTACTACATCGCCTCAAACGGACTCTTCCTGAAGCTGCAGTACAACCACGTTCAGATGATCAACGGGTTCAACTCCGACGCGTTGCTCGTAGGTCTCGGCTCCAATTTCCATGGGAACCCCAGCCCGGCGTTCTCGGATGGCCAGACTCAGGTCAGTCTGTGGGCGGGGACGTCGCAGACCAATCATCCCCAAGTGCCGATGGAGAAGGGGTACATGATCGAGGTTAAGCGACCGCTCGGCAACGCCTGGGCGTATTCCGCGAGCTTCGTGTACGAAGGCAACAATGGGACCGCCGGCAGAAGAGGTGGAGCGGCGCAGTTCTGGTATGTCGCACCGCTCCTCGGTAACTGGACGTTGTCGGCCGGTGCCGGTCCGTATGTGTCATACGACCGCGATGCAGTGTCGGACAAGACGCGCGTCAACGCATTGATCAGTGCGGTGGTGAGCTATCAATTCACCAGCAAATGGTCGGCGAACCTGCGCTTCAATCGCGTCGCCACGAGCAACGATAAGGACCAGGACATGTTCATGCTCGGCCTCGCACGCAACTTTTAACGTCCAAAGGCGCTTTCGAGTGCTTGTATGCATGTCAGCGTGCCATTGGCTTGTCGGCATGCCCCGCTGGGACAAGCCAGCATCATCGCGCCCACGACAGCGCTGGTTGCGGTTGTCGGTCGAACCGGAGCTTCACGTTCACGCGTAGCGGAAACCGGCACTACCGCTTTCCCTGCCCGATCAGAAAACCGATCAAGCCGGAGGCGATCGCGCTGACGATGCCGGCAGCCCACTTCTTGTCCTCCGCCGCACCCGCGGCGAAAACATAGACGCATCCGCAGAACACCACCGCGGTCACCACAAGCGAGAACCAGAACAGTACGAACGTGGTCCGGCGTTTCAGGTCGCGTCTGCAGCCGCATTTGCCCGCCGGGCCTCGGCGTCTTCCACGGTCTCGTTGCTGACGCTCAGTTCATCCTTGTGGTCGCGCCCCACCAACTGCCCAAGGTTGATCTGCGCCTCGCCTGCTCCGCCACGCGGCACCTCTGCCATCAGATACCGACAATCTCAGTAACCAGCCGCTTATCCTGATCCAGGATCCCGAGCCGCTTCTTCTCGGTCTTCGCCTCGGCGACAACGTCGTACAGCGCGATTGCCTTGCGGAGAATCTCGCTCTTGGAGGAATGGCTCGCGTTGGCCAGTTGCTCCAGGCGCTCATTGAGCTCTGGCGAAACGGTCAGACTTAAACGGACAGGCTCGGCGTAGGTAGACATAACGCCCTCCAGGGGCAAAAAACACGTAACAAACGCACAGATTCTACGCGCTTTTTACGTCCAACGCGTCAACTTCATGCCGCCCTCGTGACACTATTCGATCGTCGACCCGCCGTCTCATCTACCATGAGCACGCTCGGCGGCTCCATCCGCGCGCCCCCGCCGGCCGAAGCGCATCCACGGCGCATCAAACCCTGCCCGCGGCGCGAACCACACCTTTTCCGTCCGCCCACCCCGCCCGATCCCCCCACACGCATAAAACGAAGCATTGATCTGCGTGGTTTCGAGCATGTACCGGTAGAACGCAAGAAAGCGCGCCCGCTCCGGCGGCCGCGGCGCGCGCCAGAATTCGTCCAGCGGCCGGTTGTCCGTCAGCCCCGGCCGCGCATAGAACGCCTTCCCCGTCACACAGACCGGCACGCGATGAAACATCGCCGATATCCCCGTCGTCGAGTTGACGAGCACGACACCCTTGCTCCGTTGCAGGAGCGACGGCAAACGCGCGTCGTGCACATAGTCCACACGTGAGCCGACACCCCACCGAGACGCCGCCTCGCGAATCGTCCGCCCGTAGTCGGCGTGCCCGCGTTCGAGCGGATGATGCTTGAACACGAGCCGCTCCCTCGGCGCCGCACACCGTGCAAACGATTCGATCACCGCGCAAATGAACGCATCGTTCGAGCCCCAGACGCTCGCCCGCACGATCTGGCTGTCCGCCGCCAGCTGCAACGGCACCAGAAAAAAACGCGGACCGTCCGGCGCCAACAGTGTGCGCACGGTTGCACGCTCCCGCCATGCGCAAGCCCACCGACGCCACCCAGCCCGCAACCATTTCCCCGCCTCTCCGACGCAAAACGGCTTGTGGTGACGATAGTGCGGAAACCCGCGCCGCCCGAATACACCAAAGCAGAAATACACCGTCGAATAAAACGCCATCCGCAAGAACACCCCTCGCGCTTGCACAGGTTCCCGACTGCGCGACGGCACCGGTAGCGCCGCACAGTCAACCGTAGCCAGCCGCGACGCATCGTTCACGCCGCCCTCTTCGAGCGTGATCCACCAAGGTCTCGCGTACCCCTCCTCGAACACATAGACACGTACCCCCAGCTCGCGCGCGACCTGCATCGCCGCCTCGTGCATCGGCCGATACTGCCCGAAGAGAAGCACCGCTTCGATTCGCCGACCGAGCAGCAAATCGCGCAGATAGTCGGGCCACTCGCTGAACCGCCCACGAAACGCGGTGACATCCGCCCCGCGAAAGAACCACGCGTCCCCCGCGTTGAAATTGACCTTCGTCACGGTCGCGCCCATGCGACGCAACCGCCGCGCCAATCGCGCGAAGAACGGCCCGTTCGGCCCCTGCAACATCAAGATGCGCGTATGCCGCGCCAGCGCGTCCAACCGCGCAAATCGTTCGTTGTCCCGATCGTCGCTCACTATCAACCCATGCGCCCGGTCCGCATGCGCACCAGGCAACCGCTATTGAGAAGACCGAGGATCGTGAGTGCAACGCCTGCCGCCAACTATCGGAGAACTCCGAAAACAGCAAGCGCCCAGCCGACCGGCCAACCACCCGCGCTCAACCGGCAGCGAGCCGGAGCGCCCTCGCGGACTAAGCACATAGGAATCGTCCGATTCGAACGACCGAGCGCCGCATATCGCCCACCGGCCGCTACGATGCGCGCCGGTTGTTTCCTTCCACCGCCACCGCATCGACGCGCAGCCTCGCCAGAGCCCGACACCGCGACCAGAACACACCATGCAAGAGCTTCCGATCTGCGCCCCTTCCGGCCGCCCGCCCGCTGTGCCCGGTCACGCGCACCGCTCGCCGTGGGCCGTCACCGCAGGCGTCTCGCGCGCGTTGATCCTGCGTGAAGCCGTCACGCGGCTCTCGTTGCGCCGCGCCGCCTGGTTCTGGCTCCTCGTCGAACCCGCCGAGCAAGTCATCTATCTCGTCGCCCTCCACGCGCTGATCCGCCATCTCGTCGTGCCAGGCATCGATGTGCCGCTCCTCATCGGCGTCGGCGTCCTGCCTTTCTTCGCCATGCGCAGCGTCGCCCTGCGCGGCGCGAGTGCGATCGACGCAAACCAAGCCCTCTTCGCCTACCGGCAAATCAAACCCGTCGATACCGTGTTCGCACGCGCCGTCCTCGAAGGCCTGCTCTATCTGATCGTCGCCATGCTGTTCGTCGCCGTCTGCGCGGCATTCGGCGCACAAGTCGCTGTCTACGATCCGCTGGCCGTCGCCACCGGCACCGCGCTGCTCTGGGCCTTCGGCCTAGGCCTCGGCCTGATTCTCTCGGCTGCCGGCACGCTGATCCCCGAGATCGGTCAGGCCGCCAAGCTCGCCTTCGGCCCGCTCTATCTGCTCTCCGCCACGATGTATCCATCAGCCTGGATCCCGGCGCCCGCACGCGCATGGCTCGCACTCAACCCACTCGTGCACGGCATCGAAATGGTCCGAGGCGGCTACTTCGCCGCCTATCGCACGCC
>CBJMQH010000454.1:0-4569 GCA_966431825.1 uncultured Trinickia sp. | reverse complement strand
GTTGCCCCTCGCCTGCGGCCGGCAGCCCTTTCCGGGCTGCATGGCAGGCATCGCTCGGATCGGCATTGCCTGGCTGGGAGAGCAGCCGGGCAGCGGCGGAGCCCGGAAAGGGTTCCGGGCAAGGCTCGAAACCACGAATTGAAAAAAGCGCGACTCGAGGAGGCCGCCAAGGACGCATGAAACTCTTCATGAAGGGCTTGCTGCTCATCGCGGTGCCGAGCCTCGTTGAACTCGCACTCGTCGGCACGCTGTCGAAGACGCAAGCGCAAACGGCCGAAGCGGCGCAGTGGGCCTCGCACAGCAAGCAGGTGCTCTACCAGGCTTCGGCGATCATCGATCCGCTGTTGCGCGAGGCGTCGCGCGCTCGCGCGAGTCTGATCGTCAGCGATCCGTCGCTGATCGATCGGCACGTCGTATGGGTCGATCTGAACGACCGGTTGTCGCGGCTCGAGCGCCTCGTTGCCGACGATCCGCTACAGGTCGAACGCGTGCGCCGCATGCGCGAGGCGGTGGCGGCCTACCGGGCGAAAACCGATTCGGTGTATGCCGCCTTGAGTCACGGGCACCGTGCCGAGCTGACGGGCTTCGACACGGGTCCGCTGCCGCCCGAGATTCAGACTTTCCGTGACGAGCTGGGCGCGCTTACGGCCGACGAATCGCGGCTCGACACTGAGCGCAGCGCGGAACTGTCCGCCACGCGGCTCAAACAACGCTACGCGCTGATCGCCGCGATCGCCGGCTCGATGCTGACGTGGGCGCTGGCCGCGTTCGCATTTGCGGGCAACATCGGGCGGCGGCTCGGCTCGCTCGCGAAAAACGCCGAGCGGCTGGGCCGTTCGCAGTCCTTGGGACCGCCGCTTGCGGGGGACGACGAAATTGCGCAACTCGATGCGGTGCTCCACCGCACGAGCGATCGACTCACGCTTGCCGAACATGAGCAGGTCACATTGCAGGCGACGCTCGAAGCGCGCGCGCTCGAACTGACACAGGTGAATGAAAGCCTGCGTCAGCAGAAGCAGGACAACGACATGTTCATTTACAGCGTCTCGCACGATCTGCGCTCGCCGCTTGTCAACCTGCAAGGCTTTTCGCGCGAGCTGCAGGTATCGTGCGACGAATTGCGTACGATGCTCGACGCCGTCGACCTGCCGTCCGAGGAGCGCCAAAGCATCACGCGCGTGCTCGACGGCAATCTGAGCGAGGCGCTGCATTTCCTGCGTACCGCCGTGGCGCGCTCGGCCTCGATCATCGACGCGCTGTTGCGCATTTCGCGAGCCGGGCGGCTCGAATATCAATGGCAGCGCGTCAGCGTGGCGCGCGCCGTTGCGCGGGTGGTCGAATCGCTGCATCAGACCATCGCCGAGCGCGGGATCACGGTGACTGTCGGCGAGCTGCCGCCGGTCTGGGGCGACCCCACTGCAATCGAGCAGGTGTTCGCCAATCTCATTGGCAACGCCGTCAACTACCTCGATCCCGCGCGGCCCGGGCGGATTGAAATCGGCGCGCTGGACCAGCCCGCGACCGAGCCCGGCGAGCGCGCGCCGCGTATGCGCACCTATTTCGTGCGTGACAACGGGCTCGGAATCCCGGCCGCTTACATGTCGAAGATGTTTGCTGCCTTCCAGCGGTTGCACGGCGACCGCGCAAAGGGAGACGGCATCGGGCTTGCTCTGGTGCGGCGTGTGACGGAGCGGCACGGCGGCCGGGCATGGGTCGAATCGACCGAGGGCATGGGCTCGGTGTTCTTCGTCACGTTGCCCGAGCAGCCGTTGCGGCTGACCTGAGGCGGCGCGCCGGTTCGACGAATGGAATGGAAGTCAATGACGGAAATGGCAAGATCAGTATGACCGATGGAGTCTTTGGCCAGGATCAGGCCCGTGTTTTGATCGTCGACGATGATGAGGGCATCTTGCGGCTCGCGCGCAAATCGCTCGAGCGTTCGGGTTGTCGCGTCTTTGCCTACGGCAACCCGCAGGCCGCGCATGCGGGGCTCGCGGCGGATGCGCCCGATTTGCTCGTGCTCGACTATCAGCTCGGTACGGCCGAAACGGGGCTCGATTTCTTCCGTCGCTTACGGCGCGAAGGGATCGTTCTGCCTGCGATACTCGTGACCGGGTTCACCGACGAATCGCGCGTCATCGAGGCGTTGCGTGCGGGCGTATCCGACGTCGTACCCAAATCGGGTGGCTATCTCGACTACCTGCCCGAGGCCGTCGAGCGCGTGCTGACCCAAATCCGGCTTCAGCGCGCGTCGGCCGAGGCGTTGCTGCTGCGCGATCGCGAAGCGCACTACCGCAGCTTGTCCGACGCGCTGCCCCACCTCGTCTTCACGAGCAACGCGCGCGGCGAGTGCGATTTCTTCTCGCGGCAGTGGTACGCGTACACGGGGCTCGACGAGTCCGCCTCTCACGGCCTTGCATGGCTCGATGCCGTGCACCCCGACGATCGCGAGGCCTTGCGGCGCAGCTGGCTCGGCGCGGTGCACGGCGGCCCGGTCGGCGAGCGGCACGAACTGCGCATTCGTTCGCACGACGGTGCATACCGCTGGTTCGACATGCGCATCGCCGCGTTGCGCGGCGCGAGCGGCGGTGTAAGCAAGTGGTTTGCGAGCTGCACCGATATCCAATCGCAGCGCGAAGCGATGGAGGAGCGCGAGCGGCTGCTGGCGGCCGAGCAGAGCGCGCGTCAGACCGCCGAAGAGGCGAACCGGGCGAAAGACCGCTTCCTCGCGATGCTGTCGCACGAATTGCGTACGCCGCTCACGCCTGTCCTCGCGGGCACGCGCGTGCTGGAGCTGATGCCCGGTCTGTCCGAGCCGGCCCAGGCGAGCGTGAAGATGATCCGGCGCAATATCGAACTCGAGGCGCGCCTGATCGACGATCTGCTCGACTTAACGCGGGTGGCGAACGGCAAACTGCGTTTGTCGCTCGAAACGGTCGACGTGCACGAGGTCATCGACAGCGTGCTCGATCTGTTTCGCGCCGAGATCCAGGTCAAGCAGCTCGATGTCCATATCGAGAAGCGGGCCGAGAATCATCATGTACTCGCGGACCGCGCCCGGCTCCAGCAGATGTTGTGGAATCTCGTGCGCAACGCCGCGAAGTTCACGCCCGACGGCGGTCACATCTACGTCCGCACGCGCGACGTGCGGATGCAGGTGGAAATCGCGATCGAGGATACGGGCATCGGTATCGCGCCCGAGCAGATCGGCAAGCTCTTCAATGCATTCGAGCAGGGGAGTCAGCGCATGACGCAGCAATTCGGCGGGCTTGGGCTCGGCCTTGCGATCACGAAGGCGCTGACCGACGCACACGGCGGCACCGTTAGCGCGGCGAGCCCCGGCCCGCATTGCGGTGCGACGTTCACGATCACGCTGCCGACCGTCTCGGCGCCGGCCGCCGAACCCGCGGCCGCGGTCACGTCGCAGGCGGGCGCCGACGAGCGGCTCTCGATCCTGCTCGTCGAGGATCATGCGGATACGGCGGAAGTCATGTCGCAATTGATCCGGGGCCTCGGACATACGGTGAGGGTGGCCGGTAGCGTGGCCGACGCGCTGGCATGCGCCGAGGCGGGGGTTTTCGACCTGGTCGTCAGCGACATCGGTTTGCCGGACGGGACGGGCCTCGATTTCATCCGGGTATTCCGCGAGCGCTCGCAGGTGCCCGCCATTGCGCTGACGGGCTTCGGTACCGATGAGGACGTCCGGCGCTGCCTGGCAGCGGGGTTCACTGCCCATTTGACGAAGCCGGTGAATTTTGCCCAGCTCGAAACGCTGATTCAGCGCGCGGCACAAGACAAGGCAAGCGGCGACGAGCTGCACGCAGCGCGCTAGGCGCGCCGGCAGCACCGGTCGTCAGTTCAACGCTTGAGCGCGTCGCGGATCTCGCGCAACAGCAGGATATCTTCGGGCGTCGGGGCCGGCTCGGCCGGTGCCGCTTCGTCCGGCTTGCGCAGCTTGTTGATGAACTTGACCATCGCGAAGACGATGATGGCCAGGATCAGAAAATTGATGAGCACGGTGATGAACGAGCCGTAGCCGAATACGGCGACGCCGGCCGTTTGCAGATCCTTGAACGAATCGGGATTGCCCTTGAACGACGCAGGGATGTCGCCGAGCCGGATGAACTTGTTCGAGAAGTCGAGGCCGCCGGTCGCTACGCCGACGACTGGCATGATCAAGTCTTTGACGATGGAATTGACGATCGTCGAAAACGCACCGCCGATGATCACGCCGATGGCGAGGTCCATGACGTTGCCCTTGACGGCAAATTCCTTGAATTCCTTGACGATGCTCATGCGTTTTTCCTCCTTGTCGTGTCGCATCCCATGCAGGCCGCGTGCCCGCCTGGAGGCCCGCGCCGTGCGCTCGCGGCCATGATAGCGAACGCGCGGCCGGTCTGCGCAGGATTTTTGGATGAAAAACGTGGCGCCGCGCGCGTTCCGCGCGAAGGTGTCACCGTCGCTGCCGGTTCAAATCGATTTGCATCGATTCATCGCGGTCCTAACTGCGATAGGCAAGGCGCAGGCCGCCCCAATGACGGCCGCCGACGTAGATCGGCGCCGAGGCAT
>CBJMQH010000453.1:0-4575 GCA_966431825.1 uncultured Trinickia sp. | reverse complement strand
GGTCCCCGGCGACGTAAATGCCGTCGGCATGCCGAGCGACGTGTAGATCGGCACTGGTGCGACGTGCGTCGTGAGCGGATCGCTTGAATACTGCGGCGCGATGTGAAACCAACCGAGATTGACGACGTTGTCTCCGGCCCGTTGCGCGTGGACCCCCGTGCAAGTGCAAGCCGCGATCAGCGCAGCGTAAAGCTTCTTCATCATGATGTCTCTCAAGGGGTTTGACGCTTACTGCACGAATGCGCTGACGGTGAAATACGGTGCGCCGGGCGTGGCGGTATCGAGATAGCCGAACATGCCGCCCGTGAAAATCATCTTGCCCGTAGCCGGCGAGCCGGCCGCGGCCCCGGCCGGCCGTGTCACGACGAGGCCGGGTACCGTCTGCGCGAAATCCAGGTCGATCGGCGAGGCGAGCTGCGACTGCGAGGCGTTGAACGGATCGAGCAATGTCGCCTGGGTCCCGGTCAGTGCGGTCGTGCGGTAAAAAAACGCGCTGTCGACGCCGACGTATTCGCCGTTTTGCGACCCGCTCGCGACGGGCGTTTGCGGGGCCATCATCGCGATGCCCGATTCGTCGTCGGCGAGTGGCGTCTTGGGCGGGGAGCCCGGTGCGGCTGCGACAGACGGATCGGCCGCCCCGACGCGGATCAGGATCGGAACCGGTTGACCCCGCAGCTTCCCGACGATGAGGACGCCCTGCGCCTTGGGGCCGTCGACGGCCTGGGTCGGCGCGACCTGACCCGTAAAGTTGTCCGTCTCGAACGTGGGCGAATCGGCTCGCGCGCGAAAACGCGTGCCCGATTGCCGGCATTGCCCTGCATATAGGCCGCTGTTGTCGCACTCTGAGAAGGTGCCGTCGGCGTTGATCGTGAACGACGCATCGACGGCCACAGGCAGAAAGTTCTGCGATGGCACCTTGTGATAGCCGAGCATCGTGTATTTGCCGGCGACCTCCGCGAGGTTCGTAGACGTTTGGGAAAACGAAATGAAGGGATAGTACGGAAACGTCGTATCGGGCACGACGCCTACGCCGCCGACACCGGAAAACGCGATTTCAGCGCCCGGTATCGTGCCGCCCAGTACCCCGACACCGAGAAACACGCGCGCGGGCCGCGTCGGGTCCAGACTTGCATTGTTGAGCCGGAACGCGCATTCGTTGAGCTTTTGCGTGGGCAGCAGCGTTTCCTGCGTGAGCGTGCCCGAGAACGTGTTGTTCGGTGCGCTTGCGCGCGTGGGCAGCACCGTCCCGACAGCGGCCGGTACGGGCGAGGCGAGGTAGGTGATCTTGTAGGTCATGGCCGTCGTGTCGATCTGTACCTGCACGAGTTCGCCGGAGCCGCTACCGCCGGTGAACACGGTGTCGTAGTCGACGGACTGCGGGCACAAATGGTTGGCGACGGGTGCCGGCGGGCTGCCGATCCCGCTGCCGCAAGCCGAAATGATGAAAATGGCAAGCGCCATGGTCAGCAAACTACGCCAGTTCATAAGGAATCCTATAGGGGTGGGGACAGCGGTAGATGCGGCGCGAGCGAAGCGCCGGGGGCAGCTTTCATAGCCGGGGCAACCGGCTTCATGGGTGGGCCGGTTGCCGGCAGCGGCCTCAAGGGTCGGCCGCCTGCTACGATGAACCGCGCGTCAGGACTTCATGGGTCCTTCGCGCGTTCGAGTACGTCAGCGATGCGTGTGTGGCCTACTTCACTTGCAGGAACGGCGTCGTCGTCAAGGTGCCCGAAACGTCGCAACCGCCGGCGAGCGCCTGCTTCGAAAGCGAGATCAGCGTTTCCTTTTGCGTCGCGTTGACGGAAATCCCTGCGCTCACGTCGGTCGGGCCGCATGCCCCGCCGAGAATCGGCACATTGACGTTGACAGCCACCCCATGCAGCGCGAGCTGAGTGGGCGAGAGAACGGTGCCTGTCCAAGGTGTCTTCGCGGCCACGACCGAGCTGCAAAGGCTGTTGCCGGTGAACGACGCGCTGGTGATCTTGACGTCGCCTGCGCCGTCGATCGTGCCGGTAAGGGTGGCCGTGCAGCTGATCGAGACGCCGGATTTGGTCAGTGTCGTCGGACCGTGCACGGTGAGCGGGATTGCCGCGCCACCGCTTCCCGGCGGAGTGACTGTCACGGCGAACGCCGGTGCCGCGGCCGCGGCGAGGACTGCCAATGCTGACCCCACGGAAACGAGCTTGAACGTCTTCATGTTGATAGCCTCTTCAAGGTTGATGGCATTAACCGGGCGGCCGGCCGGCGCGAAAGCCGGCCACCTCCTAAGCTTTTGTCGCAGCTACTGAACAAACGCGCCGATCGTGAAGAACGGGTTCGGCAAGCCGCTGCCGTTCATCAGAAGGCAGAATACGGGGCCGACCTTGATCAATGCGCCCGTGTCGCCCTGCTGGAAGACGGTTGCGCTGCCGGACACAAAGGGTTTGCCTGCTGCCACACGCACGACGCCGGCTTGGGTTTGCGTGTAATCGAGTGCGAAGTTGGCCGCGGCCCGCGACTTGAACGGATCGAGCAATGCCGCGTTCGTGCCTTCGAAGATCGTGGAGGTGTAGTTGATGCCGGCGTTTCCTGTGGCGCTGTCGTCGAGACAGGCGCCTTCGCCGCTGGCATTGAGCGAATAGGCGCTGACGACGCCGCACGCCGAAACGCTGTTCGCGCCGATGAACGCTCCTTTGAAGTCCGACGGTGCGAGACGCGCGACGGGCGAGAGCAACGAGATGCCGATCTGATCGTCGATCGTGGACTGGGCGAAGGTGGCGCCGGCGAACGCGTACCCGACCCGGATGATGACGGGCACGGGTTGGCCGCCCATGTTGCCGACGATCATGATGCCGTGTGCAAGATTCGACGCGAGCGCGGCCTGCATGACGCCGGTGCCGACATCGGGGTATTGCGGGTAGGTGCCCGGATTCGGCAGCGGATCGCTGCGGAACACGATATCGGGCGAGCCGTCCGTATTCTGGCGGCGCGCCCAGTTGCCGCCGGTCGTGGCGCAGGCAGTCGGCGATTGTGCGGCGTCGGCGGTGCACGAGCCGTCGGTATGGAGCGTTTCCGACGTATTGACCGCGTCGACCTGCCAGCCGAGCTGCAGTTGGGTCGGATCGCCGGGGCGGCTTTGGAAGTTGCCGCCTGTAGGCGTAAATCGAATGCCCAGTTCGTTGTAGTCGCCGGCTATCTTGCTGAAGTCGGTGAACGTTTGCGTGAAGGCAACGAATGGGTAGTAGTCGAAATGTTTGGCCGGTACGGCGCCGATCGTCACGCCGGGCACGATGTCGACGCCGTGAAACTGGATCGTCGCACCGGGAATGCTGCCGCCCGCGATGCCATTGCCGACAAAGACCATCGGCGGATCGTTCGGAGCGACCGTGATGACGTAGCTGCCGTCGGCCGTGCGGCCGTCCTTCAACACGAACGCACAGCGGTTCTGTTCGGCCGTCGGCAGTGCCAATGGCGCGCTGGTGTTCCCCTGCGTATCGGCGACGCGATAGAGATTCGCGTTCTCGAAGCTGCCTGTGATCGTGAGACCGGCGCGGGTCGTGTTGACCTGTCCGGCCGAGGTAGGCACCTCCGATTCGACGAACGTCAGCTGGTACTGCTTTTTCGAGGTGTCGAACTTGAGCCGGACATATTCGCCGCTGCCCGAGCCCCCGGTGAACGTGGTCCCGAAGTCGAGCGAGGTGGGGCAAAGCTGCGGCGGATCGCCGGGTCCCGTGACCACGCCGGATTGGGCGCAGACATTCCCGGCACAGGGGGCGACCGCAATCGGTCCGGGGTCGCTCGTCGAGCCGCTGCCGCATGCGGCGAGCAGCAGTGCGGCGCATGTAACGGCTCCGGCCGCGAGTCGTAGTTCGCTGCGCGCAAAGGGCGCCATCGTTGTCTCCTCTGATCCCGTCTAAATCGATACGGGCGGCTGCGTCGTTTCCCGCTGAATGCGCATAACGTCGGCAGCGGGCGATACGTTATAGGCGGCATCCAAACGATGTAAATAGAGACGCGGATCCAAACGAATCGATTCGTTTTCTCCGTTCAATACATGTGCTTGCCGCAGTGTTTAAAACAGCCGAAATCGTGTGCCTTATGTGGGAAGATCTGATGGGGCGTCGCGGCGGTCGCGGAACGCGAGCATCGAGTGTGCGGGAAACGGCGCGAGAGGGGGCGGATTTCGACGTCGATAGCGGCGTAATTTAACGTCCATGCAATGATGCTTGCCGTCCGTTTTTATGCGTTTTGATAGAAATCAGGCAAAAATGGACTGTGACTATATTTATCGATTTATCTCGGTCTCATGAGAATAGGGAATGAGAGAGTGCGCTGAATACCGCCAACGGACGATGTCCGTGCCCTTGCAGCCGTCATCGCCCATCGCATGAATCACCTCCAGACGACGCGATGCTTCACGCTCGCCTCGGTCAGCGCGAGTTGCTGCGTTTTTCCGCTCCCCCAGGCATTAGCGCCTGGCAGCGATGCGCGTGCAGCGATGTCCGCGCGGTCTTCGCGTTCTTGCGCACTCGAGGCGCTCATGAGTTTGTCGCGGCTTGTTCGGTGCAGGATGCGCCGTTCACACAGCGGGGCGGG
>CBJMQH010000452.1:0-4583 GCA_966431825.1 uncultured Trinickia sp. | reverse complement strand
TTCACGCCGTCCTTGCTGCCGTACTGCGTCGTGCCCGTCAGATTCAGCGTGAGCGGCTGCGGCGTCGCGCTGCCGTCGGAGTTCGGAATCGTGAACGAGAGCTGCCCCGCGCCCGGCGTCGTCGCCGGCGCGGTTGCCGTCGTCGTCGTCAGCCCGCCGGACGTGCTGAAGCCGACCGAGCCGATCTGGCTGATCGCGCCCGAAGCGGCACCCGCATAGACATCCCATGCGTTGGCGCCCGTCTTCACGAAATACATGTTGACTTGCTGCGAGCCGCCGAGGCTGTCGAACGTCGAGATCGACGTCGAATAGTTGTACGTCTGCGAGTTCGTGGCCGAGAACGGCGCCACGCTCGGGACGGCATCCTGCGAATTCAGGTTCAGCTGAGCCGTGATGTTCTGCGTGGCGACCGGCGCGATGTTAGAGGTCGGCACCTTGAGCGGCACGGTCGAAGCCGTGTTGAGGATGCCGCCGGCGCTCGCGCCGTAGCCCATCAACTGCAGACCCTGCATGTTCGTGATGAAGCCGTTCTTGTCGAGCTGGAACACGCCGTTACGCGAGTACACCATCGAGCCGTTGTTCGACAGCTGATAGAAGCCCTGGCCGTTGATCGCCACGTTCAGCGCCTGGCCCGTCGTGTTGATCGTGCCTTGCGAGAAGTTCTGCTGCACGGCGGCGAGCTGCGTGCCGATGCCGATCTGATTGTTGACCGTGGAGGCAATCGTGTTCGCGTAGACATCGGCGAACTGTGCCGAGCTCTCCTTGAAGCCGACCGTGTTCGCGTTGGCGATGTTGTTGCCGATCACGTCCAGATCGTTCGACGATGCGGCGAGGCCGCTCAAGCCTTGTTGGTAACCCATGAAGGTCTCCGTTCGGGAATGCTTTGAATTCGGTTAGAGAATGCCGGCGACGTTCGTCATGCCGACCGTGCTGCCGTTCTGCAGCAGCAGGCCCGCCGAGCCGTCGCTTTGCTGGAGCACGCTCATCACTTGCGCGCCCGTGAAGGTCTTTTCTGTGACCGGGGAGCCGTCGGACTTCACGCCGACCGCCGTGATCGTGTAGTTGCCGTCGGCCACGGGGGTGCCCGCCGAGTTCGTCGCGTTCCAGGCCACGGGCACCGTGCCCGACTGTTGCGCACCGAGGTCGATCGTATTGACGACGTTGCCGTTCGCGTCCTTGATCGTGACCTTGAGGTCCGAGAGGTTCGAATCGACCGCCACACCGAAGCCCGGCGACTTGCCGCCCGAGACGATCGCGTTATTGCCCGAGACGAGCACGTTCTGGCCGATCAGCAGTGCGGCCTGGGCATTCTGGCCGGCCGACAGTTGCGAGGCGAGCGACGTGAGCGTCGTGTTGAGCTGGCTGATCCCCGTCACCGTGTTGATCTGGGCCAACTGCGAGGTCATCTGCGAGTTGTCCATCGGGTTCGTCGGATCCTGGTTCTGCAGCTGCGTGACGAGCAGCTTCAGGAACGTCGTCTGCAGATTGCTGCCGGACGTGCTGGACGTGCCCGAAGCGCCGGATGCGCTGCTCGACGAGGACGCGCCGTTCATCGTATCGAGCAGCTGCTGCGAAATCGTGCCGCCGGTGCCGACGGTCGAGGTGGAAGAAGTCATCTGTTATGTCCTCAGGTGCCGATCGTGAGTGTTTTCAGCATCAGGTTCTTGGCGGTGTTCAGCGTCTCGACGTTCGCCTGATACGAACGGGAGGCGGAAATCATGTTCACCATTTCCTGCACGGGATCGACGTTCGGCTTCGTGACATAGCCGTCGGCGTTCGCGGCCGGGTTGCTCGGTTCGTAGACGGTTTTCATCGGCGTCGGGTCGTCGATGACGTTCGATACCTGCACGCCGCCCACCTGCTGGCCGCTCGCGGTCTTTGCGCCGCCGAGCGGCTTGACTGCGAACACGACCTGTTTGGCGTGATACGGCTGGCCGTCGGGGCCCGTCACGCTGTCGGCGTTCGCAAGGTTCGAAGCGGTTACATTGAGCCGCTCCGATTGCGCCGACAACGCCGAACCCGCGACGTTGAAAATGTTCAGCAATGACATGGCAACGCGTTCCTCTTTCGTGCGGTTGTTCGTTGGTCTCTTTGTGGTCCGTTACTGGCTTTTCTCTGCAGAACCCGATCAGCTGCCCGACGTAATCGCCGCGAGCATCGTCTTGATCTGCTGGGTCAGTACCGTCATCCCCGATTCGTAGTGCAGCGTGTTGTCGGCAAACTGGACGCGCTCGGCGTCGAGATCGACCGTGTTGCCGTCCAGCGAGGGCTGCGCGGGGATTCTGTATTGAAGGGCGCCGAAGTTCTCGGGCGTGCCGCCCGTCGGGATCAGCTTCGCGTTGCCCGCCATATGGCCGGCTTCCGGCGTCGCCATCGACATGCCGCTCGTCACGCCGGCCGGCTGGGCCATCGCAAGCGGCGCCGCGTTCGACGTCCCCGTCGCCCCGGCACCGGCCGGCGCGCCGACCTTCTTCAGTGCGACGGCGAGCGACGAACCGAACGTGACGTCGCGCGCCTTGTAGCCGGGCGTATCGGCGTTCGCAATGTTCGACGAGATCAGTTCCTGCCGATAGGCGCGCACTTCCAGCGCCTGACGGCCGAACGCGAATTCGGCATCGAGTTTGTCCAGCATCGAGCGTTTCTCCTTCCCAAAGGGGCGGTCGCACTTCTCGTGCGCCCTTTTTGCGGAGGCCTCGCGCATCACGCCGGGATCGTTCGGCGCAAAGACCTTTTCGCATGGCATGCATCTTAGGGGTGCCGCGCAAGCCGCAATCGGATGAATAACCGGGGAAGCCCCCCTCTATTCAACGTTTGCGCGCTGCGACCGACCCATAGAATGCGTTGTCGTAAGAATTCCGTTTTCGATGGAGAACCCGATGCCCGACCTCACCGCTCACCGCTCCGGCCGCCGCGACACCGTACGCGCCGCCGCCGCGCCGGCACGCGCGTGGGGTGCAACCGGCTCCCGGGCCGCACGCCGCGCCCTATCGTTTCTTGCCGCGCTGGGCGTGGCGGCCGCGGCGCACGCGCAAGGCACGACGGGTCAGATCTATATTCCCGGCCCCGGCGAGTCACACTCGGTGCAACCGGCCGCGCCTGCCGCCGTTTCGGCCGCTGCGGGCACGAACGGCATGATCGTCATTCCAGGCCCCGGCGAGACTGCCCCGAGCCAGCGCGCAAGCGCAACGAGCGGCACAGCGGGCGCGAGCGCATCGAATACGGCGATCGTGATTCCCGGCCCCGGCGAAGCCCGTGCGGCAACGACCGCCGCGCCGACACCGCGTGCCGTCGCTTCGTCCGGCACGGCCGCACGCGTCCTGCCTGTCGTGGAAACGCCCGCGCAGCGCGGCACACGCGCCGTCGCGCCGCTGTCCGTCGAACCGCCCGCAGGCGTCGCGGCGCCCGCTCGCACCGAATTGCAGCGCCCTGCCGCCACGCAAGGCGAGGCCACGCCGCGCTCGAGCGTCACGCCGAGCGCGGCGGTCAAATCCGTGACCGTCCCCACCGCTTCCACGCAGGCCGCTCCGGCCGCGGCTGCCACGCCCGCCGCGGCAGCGGTCCCGGCCGGCCAGCAGGACGGCGAACAGATCCGCAGCGCGGCGCTCGCGTTCCTTCAGCAACAGACGACGGGCCTGCCCGGCAAAGTGACGGTCACGGTTGCCCCCACGTTCCCGCGCGGGCTGGCGGCCTGTACGACGCTCGTTCCGTTCATGCCCGCGGGCTCGCGGCTTTGGGGCCGCACGAGCGTCGGCGTGCGCTGCGCCGGCGAGCATCCGTGGACGGCCTATCTGCAAGCCCGTATCGCGATCGAGGCCACCTATTACCTGGCCGCCCGTCAGATCGAGCCGAACACCGTGCTGTCGGCGGCCGACCTGCTGCCGCGCGAAGGCGATCTGTCGAATCTGCCGCGCGCGGTCGTCACCGACCCGTCGCAGGCCGTCGGCGCGCTCGCCCTGTCGCGCATCGGCGCCGGCGTGCCGCTGCGTCAGGACCTGCTGCGCAGCGCGAGCTCGGTCACGATCGGCCAGACGGTGCGCGTGGTCGCACTCGGCCAGGGCTTCCAGATTTCGGCCGAAGGCAATGTGATGAACAATGCCGCGCCCGGCGAACAGGTCCGCGTGAAGATGGCAAGCGGCCAGGTCATTTCGGGTGTCGTCAAGGACGGCTCGACGGTCGAAATCCAGATGTAAGGGGACGAAACAACGGATCGAGGGACCGCCGGCGGGCGCTGACGAACAGCCGGCCCAGCGGCGGCAAAGGCCCGCGCTCCGGCCCCCGAAAGAGGGACGGGAGAATTTCCGATTGCGCTAAAGTTTCGGTTGGGGTGGCCGTTATCACACTCAAACCGGGATCGTTCAGGAAGCCAATCGTGAAAGTCGATTCATCTACCTCAAATTCGAGCTTGTCGTCGAAAGGCGGCGTGCAAGGTACGCGTCAAGGCAGCAGCGCAGGCGCCGCATCGGCAGGCGCATCTGCCTCCACCGCGGCTGGCGCAGGTGCAAGCGCGGGCGCAGGCAGCGACGCCAATGTGAACCTGTCGGCGCTGTCGTCGCAACTGCGGTCGTTGGCCGCGTCCGGCGAAG
>CBJMQH010000451.1:0-4588 GCA_966431825.1 uncultured Trinickia sp. | reverse complement strand
CCTCCAGCGTCCGCAACAGCGAACCCAAGGCGCCGGCGATGTCGAGCAGGAGCGTATCGCGCTCGGGGACGGCGTGCTGTGCCTGTTCGCTCGCCTGCAGGCAAAAGTAGTCGGCGTGTCCGTCGAGGTTCTCGATATACGCCTGCAACCATTGCTTCTCGTCGGCCGAGACAGACGCGCGGGGGTCCTGATGCCGGTCCGTGATTCGATCCAGCATTTCGGCTTCTGCTTTGTCGAATGCCCGGACCAGCGCGAGCGTCCGGCTCAGCACGTTCGAATCCCCGCCATAGCGCGCAATCCGCGCGACGTGGGTTTTCACGCGTTCCTGGTCGAGCTGCATCACGATGTCGTGGCCGCTGGCCACGCCTACCGCTGCCGTATCGAGCGTCAAGCGAATCTTTTCCGCGTTGCCCGGTGCGGCGGGGCCGAAATACGGTGCAAGGAATTCGTGCAGCGCATCGCGATAAGGCTGCAACTCGACCCGCATCTGGTCCAGGCGCTGCGCGTTCGCCGCGTAGGCCGGCTCGATCGCGAGGATATGCTCCGTGCCCTCGGGACGCATCGCTGCGGTAGCCGCCCTCACGTGCGTGCGCACGCGTTGCCGCAAGGCGGACAACTCGCTTTCGTACGTGGCGAGCGCGAAGCTAGCCGCCGTCAGCGTCTGATCGACGAGCGCCCCCGCCTCGCCGCTGCGCTCGAACGGCATCCGCTGCTTTCTGTCGAGCCCATTGAGCGCTGCGAGCGCTTCGCGGCCTTCGATGAAAGCGCCATGCGAGATCACGCGCGCCTCTTGCCAGCGCGATTGGGTGTCGACCACCCCCATGGCGACCTGCTGGGAAAATACATTCAGCTTCGCCATGGCCTGCCGGATATCCGCAAGGCGTGCGCCGCGTGTGCTCGTATTCCGGCTCGAGCTCCCGCCCGCATCCGCACGGCTGCGTTCGTTGTCGGCCGCGCGCCCGGCGGCGTGCGTGAGCAGGTTGGCAAGCCCGGCGACGAGGTCCCGTGGGGGCGTGGACGTCGCGAACTGGAGCGTTGCGGGCTGCGTGCGCGCGCCTTCTGCGCGTCCCGCACTGTCCGCTTGACCGGCATCGGCGCTTGCCGACGATCGGATGCGATTGATGTCCATGCCCTTATGACCCTCTTTGCTTTATGGCTTTACCGCTTTGGGTAACCAAACGGCACGGTCGGGTTCCATCGGAGAGGGCTGAAAGAACGGCCGGTGTTAGGTTAGATCTATTCCTGCATGCGCCGCTTCAGTTCGTCCAGCACACCGGGCGTCATGGCGCCGCGATGGACGCGCGTGTCATTGCCGAGGACGGTGCGCTGGAATGTTTCCCAAGTCCGCCCGAGCCGGCTCTGGTCCGCGGTTTTCACGTGTTTGGCTTCGAGTTCGTCGAAGCCGAGCGTGCGGCAGGTATGTGCGTCGACGGGCCGATCGGTATGGACATGCAGGTAGAGCGGCGGCACAGGGTTGCCCAGCGAATCGGGCCGCAGCCGGATCTGCGCCTCGAACGTCGTCCCTTTGTTCGGATCGGCTGGGTCGAAGGGCGGCAACACGCGAAATGAGGAGACCGAAGCGACTGCATCGGCCTTGAGCAGCTTGTCGACATGAACCGCTTTCGGAAACATGTAGCGCTTCGTGGAATCGAGCTCCAGGTGATTGACCTGATCCAGCAACGCATCGATGCCGGCGATCCGCTGCGTGAGCGCACCATGCAGTTGCGCCCGCACATCGTCGCTGCCGCTTGGCGCCGCACCGAGTGCATCCTTCGCACGTTGCCACTGTGCGCGATTGCCGAACCAGCTCTCGATCGCCGTGCGCATCATGTGGCCAAGCGCGAGCGGATTGCAGGCCGGATCGGCCATGAGTTCGAGCGCCGCCGTGTCTTTGTTCAACTGTTTTCCGAGCGCCACGAGCGCCGCCGCGGAGGCTTCGGGCAGCGTGGGGGGCGCGGCGAACGATCGCAGCCGGGCCTGTGCGGCTTTGATGCCCTCGGACGCAGCCGCAGTTTCGCGCGAACTCGTGCTGCTCGTCGGCGTCCTGCTTGTGCCGGCCGGGCCCGGCTGCGGCCGCGCGCTGCCTGCTGCCCTGGCGCGCCCCTTGCCTGTTCGCCGCGGACGCTGCGGCTCGGGCCGAGGAACGTGAATGTGCACGGCCCAGTCGTCAACTTGCCCGGCGGTGGGCTGCGTGCTGACGAAGGGGGCCGCGGGGAGGCTCTCGGCCATATCTTCGGGGCGTCGCAGCGGCTGTTGGTCGACAGTCGTATCGAGGAAACGGTCGGCAATTTCGGCAGGCAGCTTCGGCTGCGAGCGGACCTGCTCTAGCGTACCGATCATCGAGCCCACTGCGCCCGCAATCCCTAGCAGCACCGTCTGGAGCTCCGGATGGGCGCTGTGGGCCTGGCCGCTCGCACGTACGCAGAATGCGTCCGCGTGGCCGTCGAGCTTGTCGATATACGCTTGCAGCCACTGCATATCGTGCGGCGAGACCGTTGCCCCCGGGTGTGCGCACCGGTCGACGATCCTGCCAAGGTCTGCCACCGGCTCGGGTCCGAATGCGCCAAGCAGTTCGTCCATTTTCGCTTTGGCATCCTGATCGCCGTCAAATCCGGCTATTCGTTCGAGCCCAACGAGATGCGCCCGCAAGCGATGCTTTTCCACCTCCAGGGCAAAATCGTGCGCGCCGGCGATGCCGACCGATGCGAACGCCAGCGCAGCCAGAATCTTTTGCGCATCGCGTGGCACCTCGGTCGCGCAGTAGGGTGCAACGAGTTCGTGCAGTCCTTCTCGAAACGGCTTGATCTCCTCGAGCATGCTGGAGAAACGCGGAATGTTGCGCAGGTGGGCGCCTTCGATCGCGAGCCATTGCGCCTTGCTGCGTGCGTGCGTTCCGGCGCCGGCCTCGAGTTCGACGATGGCCTGTGTGACGTCGTTGAATTCGTTCCGGTAGGAGAAAACGGCGATGGCAGCGGCTTTTGCCGACGCAGTGAGCAGCGCAGTGGTGTCGCCGCTGCGCTCGAAGCCCTTCTGCTGCCGCCAATCGATGTTTTTCAGTGCATCGAGGGCGTCGCGTGCTTCGATGAACGCGTTGCACGCGCGCGGGCGCACGGTTGGCCAGTCTGATGGATCGTCGAATGCGCGGTTCTCGACCTGTTGCAGAAAGTGCTTCGCGGATTCGACGGCCCGACGGATGTCCGCAACACGTGCGGGTCGGCTGCCGGTGCCGGCGCGCGGCCGCTCGACCGATGCCGGGCGCGCGGCCGACTCGGCCTGCCGGGCCCGCAGGTTCGCGAGTGCGTATACCAGATCGCGCGGTGGGGTCGGCGCTGCGAATTGCAGGGCGGGCGCTTCGCGGCGTGCCGCGGCGGGGCTTGCCGGCTCGTCGGCGCCGGTGCTCGCCGACGAGCGGATCCGATTGATGTCCATGCTGTTTCAGGCCCTCTCGCGGTGTGGCTTACCGCCTTGGGTAACCGAAACCGTCGGCCCGGTTCCATCCGCGTCGCGCGCAACGTCAGGATGCCGCGCGCGCGGGCATCCTCATTTCCAGAGGATTGTCCGGAAAAGGAGCGCGCCGCCCGCAGCCAGGGCGAGGACCGAGTAGGCACGCGCCACGCGTTCCGGGCAAGGCGCAAGGCGCTCGGCGGTGATTGCGAGCGTCGCCGCAACGATGACCGCGATGTCGGAATTGCCGGCAACGAGCATCACCGCCATCGGCGGCGCACAACAGCATGCGCAGTGCCAACCGAAGCGCAGACCGTCTGCCGCTGCCGCCGGTATGGTGCAAGAGCGTGCGCGCGTGTGACGCGGCGGCGCGCGAGTGCAACGCAGGTAACGGGCCCTCCACGCGCTGGCCTCCAGTGCACCGGCTCCCATGACCAGTGCGGCGGCCAGATAGGGTAGTGCGCGGGCGAGCGAGCGCGATGCGAGCGCCGATAGGGCGACCCACGTTCCGCATGCCTGAGCGAGCGCACCGAGCACGGCCCACGTCGCGAAGTAGCCGGCGGCGAACGCGCCGGTCAACACGACGACACGGCTGCTGCCCGCACCGTCGCTGCGCGCGCCGCAGCCGTATCGCCAAAATGCGGGCGCCACCGACGGAAGCATCATCGTCACCGTCATTGCGAGCCACATGGCGACAAGTCGGGGCAGCGCCCCGACGGTCGACGAACCGCAGGGGGCGATCCACGAGCGCGACATCGACCAGCCGCCCGGCATCGGCAGCGTGCCCATCGCCGACATCGATATGCTCGATGCAACCGTTGCTGTCGCGCTGAGAGCGAAGAGGGCCGCTGCGGCAAGGACGAATCCGCACAGCGCGGCGCGTTCCGATCGCGAACGCCCGACTGCCGGCGGCCCGATCGCCTGCTCCGTAGACGTGGCTAGTCGCATGGCGGGCCTTTTTCGGCTTCCCGCGCTATTGCGCTGCGTACTCATCGTGACGGCGCCACCAGACGCCGGCCTCGTTGCGTCCCTTCGGCGCGCGATCGAGCCACTGATACATGCCCCAGAGCCCGTCGAGCCCGCGTGCGTAGGTCGAGTACGTGTGATAGACCACGCCGTCTTCGAGGACGAAAGCGCTCATGCA
>CBJMQH010000450.1:0-4589 GCA_966431825.1 uncultured Trinickia sp. | reverse complement strand
CGATAGTTCGTTATCCTGGCAGTAGGCGTTGTTGTTGCCGCGCTGGGTTCGGCCGAACTCGTCGCCCGCGAGCAGCATCGGCGTGCCCAGCGACGTGAACAGGCTAGCCAGCATCGCGCGCACGATGCGCGCGCGGGTTTCGGTGATCCGGCTGTCGTCGGTCGGCCCCTCGACGCCCCAGTTCTTGCTGAAGTTCTCATTGTGGCCGTCGGCATTGTTCTCGCCGTTCGCTTCGTTGTGCTTTTGACCGTACGCTACGACGTCGGCCAGCGTGAATCCGTCGTGCGAGGCGACGTAGTTGACCGACGCCCATGCGCGCCGAAAGCGGTGGTGGAACAACTCGGCCGAGCCGCAAATGCGTGCGGCGAGTTCCGCGCGCATGCCGCCGTCACCGCGCCAGAATCGACGAATACAGTCGCGGAACTTGTCGTTCCATTCCGCGAAGCCCGGCGGGTGACGGCCGACCTGATAGCCGCCCGGGCCGACGTCCCAAGGCTCCGAGATCAGCTTGCGAAGCGATAGCACGGGGTCCTGACGAATGACGTCGAAAAAGCCCGAGCCAGGATTGAAACCGGTGCCTTCACGGCCGAGCGTGACGCCCAGGTCGAAGCGAAAGCCGTCGATACGGTAGGCCGTGGCCCAATAGCGAAGCGAGTCGGCGACCATCTGCAATACGCGGGGGTGCGACAGGTTCAGCGTATTGCCGCAACCGGTGTCGTTGATGTAGTGCCGCTCGTCGCCGGGTACGAGCCGGTAGTAGCTCGCGTTGTCGAGCCCGCGCCACGAGATCGTGGGCCCGAGTTCGTTGCCTTCGCAGGTATGGTTGTAGACGACGTCGAGGATGACTTCGATGCCCGCCGCATGCAGTTGCCGCACGGCCACACGCACTTCGTTGAGCCTGCGCGTCGACAGGTACGAAGGATGGGGGGCGAAGAATGCGGCCGTGTTGTAGCCCCAGTAGTTCACGAGGCCCCGTTCGACGAGAAACCGTTCGTTGACGAAGGCGTGAACGGGCAGCAATTCCACTGTCGTCACGCCGAGGCGCTGCAGATGCTCGATGAAGCGCGGGCTGGCGAGCGCGACGAACGTGCCCCGCTCGTGTGCGCGCAGCGCGTCGTTGAGCATGGAGACGCCGCGCAGATGCGTCTCATAGATGACGGTTTCGCCCCAAGGAGTGGCGGGCCGCAAGTCGTGCGTCCAATCGAAAGATTCGTCGATGACGACCGCCTTCGGCATGGCGTTGGCCGAATCGCGGCGGTCGAGCGACAGGTCGGCGCGACCCGATTGCGGGCGGTAGCCGAGCAGCGTATCGGACGCTCGGAACGTACCGCAGAGCTTCTTCGCGTAAGGATCGAGCAACAACTTGCTCGGATTGAACCGATGGCCGTACTGCGGTTGGTAAGGACCGTGTGCGCGATAGCCGTAGACGGTCCCCGCATGGACGCCGGGCAGGTAGCCGTGCCACACCTCGTCCGTGCACTCGGGCAGCGCATAGCGTGCGAGCTCCTTGTGGCCGGTCGGGTCGAACAGGCACAGTTCGATTTTCTCGGCGTTGGCCGAGAAGACTGCGAAGTTCACGCCGAGACCATCCCACGTGGAGCCGAGCGGATAAGGCGCACCGGGCTCGAGCCGTTCGGGTAGGGTATTGGCCATGCTCCCTTATCGTGCCCGCAGTACGATCGTAGCGAGTGGCGGCAGCGTCAGCGAGACCGATTGCGGTTTGCCGTGACTCGGCACCGGCTCGGTTACGACGAGGCCGCCGTTGCCGGCGTTCGAGCCGCCGTAGACGCTCGCATCGGTGTTCAGCACTTCGTCCCACTGCCCGGCACGCTGCAAGCCGATACGATAGGCCGTACGCGGCACCGGGGTAAAGTTGCAAATGACAGTGACTTCGCGGCCGCTGCCGTCGCAGCGCCGGTAGGCATAGACGCTGTTCGCGGCATCGTCGCCGATGAGCCATTCGAATCCGCCCGAGTCCGAATCGAGGGCATGCAGCGCGGGCTCATCGACATAGAGGTGGTTCAAATCGCGCACGAGCTGCTGCACGCCGCGATGCAGCGGGTCGTCGAGCACATGCCACTGCGGTGAGGCGTCGTGGTTGAATTCCGCCTCCTGAGCGAGTTCGCCGCCCATGAACAGCAGCTTCTTGCCGGGGTGCGTCCACATGAAGCCGAAGTACGCACGCAGGTTCGCAAAGCGTTGCCAGCGATCGCCGGGCATCTTGCCGAGCAGCGAACCTTTTCCGTGCACGACTTCGTCGTGCGAAAGCGGCAGCACGAACCGCTCGGAGTAGGCGTAGACCATGCCGAACGTCATGTTGTGGTGGTGGTAGCGACGATAGACCGGGTCCTCGTGCATGTAGTGGAGCGTGTCGTGCATCCACCCCATGTTCCACTTGTAGTCGAAGCCGAGCCCGCCGTCCTCGGGCCGCGCGGTGACGCCGGGCCATGCGGTGGACTCTTCGGCGATCGTGATGGCGCCGGGTACGCCGGGGGCGTAGCCGACTTCGTGATTGACGCGCTTGAGGAACGCGATCGCTTCGAGGTTTTCTCGCCCGCCGTAGATATTGGGCACCCATTCGCCGGCCGCGCGCGAATAGTCGCGATAGAGCATCGATGCCACGGCATCGACGCGCAGACCGTCGACGTGATAACGCAACAGCCATGCGAGTGCGGATGCGACGAGGAACGCGCTGACCTCATTACGGCCAAGGTTGTAGATCATCGTGTTCCAGTCCTGGTGGTAGCCCTCGCGCGGATCCGCGTGCTCGTAGAGCGGTGTGCCGTCGAAGGCGATCAGGCCATGGGCATCGTTCGGGAAGTGCGCGCTGACCCAGTCGATGATCACGCCGAGCCCCGCTTCGTGGGCGCGATTGACGAATTCGGCGAAGCCCTCCGGCGGGCCGAAGCGTGCGGAGGGCGCGAACGGGGAGAGCGGCTGATAGCCCCACGAGCCGCCGAACGGGTGCTCGGCGATGGGCAGGAACTCGACGTGCGTGAAGCCCATGCCCAGTACGTACGGAATCAGACGGTCGGCCAGCTCGCTCCAATTCAGGCCGCGCCAGCCGTCCTCGCCGATGCGCAGCCACGACTCGGGGTGGACCTCGTAGATCGATATCGGCGCTTGCGGCTTTTGCCGGGCGCCGCGCTTGGCGATCCACTCGCCGTCGGTCCACGCGAATTGCTCCAGCCGTGAGACATCGGCGACGATCGATGCGGTGGCCGGTGTGCGCTCGGTTTGCATCGCGCATGGGTCGGCCTTGAGCGGCAATGTGTGGCCTTCGCGTGTGACGATTTCGTATTTGTAGCGGGTGCCCGCCGTGAGTCGCGGAATGAAAAGCTCCCACACGCCCGCCACGTGGCGCAGACGCATCGGATGACGCCGTCCGTCCCAGCTGTTGAAGTCACCGACGACTGAAACGCGGCGAGCATTCGGCGCCCATACGGCGAAGCGCACGCCGGGGATGCCGTCGAGTTCGCACGGTCGAGCACCCAGACATTCGAGCACCGCGTAAGGGTCTGCACGGGCGAGCCGTTGCAGGGCGTCTTCCGACAGCACCGGGCCGAATGAATAGGTGTCCTCGATTTCCTGTTCGACGCCGTGCCAGTCGATGCACAGGCGGTAGGGCACGGCTTTCTCGATGAGTCCGGCGAAGAGTCCGCCCGGGTGAATTTGCGCGAGTCGGCCGATGCAGTTGCCTTTCTCGCGGTCGATCACGGCGACGCCGGCCGCTCCGGGCAGCAGCGCACGCACAGCGATGCCGGCAGCGCACCGGTGCTGGCCGAGCTGCGAGAACGGATCGGGATGGCGTGCGTCGACGAGCGCATCGATGTCGAGGGCGGAAAGCCCCGTCGTCGGGTCGCGGTCGGCACCCTGCCGCATGAAGGGGGACTGGTCGTTCATTGAACCCATGGCTGGACGTGTTCAGGTTGCCGCCGGCGGTTGCGCGTCGCCGGGGGCGGCGCAATCGCCTAACAGACGTTGAGCGAGGACGGCCAGCCCGCGCAAAGGCAAGGCAAGCCAGGTTGGGCGATTGGCCGCTTCATAGCGGACTTCGTAGGCTGCTTTTTCGACGAGGAACAAGTCGAGTAGCGCCACTTCGGCGTCGGGCGAGACGAGCGGGCGCACGGCGCGCCCGACCGCTTCGCGGTAGCCGGCGAGGAAGCTGTCGGCGCCGGCTGCGCGGAAGCGCTCGAACAGAACGCGTTTGCGGTCGGCGGTCAGCGCAGGTGCGGCTTCGCTCGTAGGCTGCGCCGCTGCGCTCGCATACGAGAGCGAACGCAGCATGCCTGCGACGTCGACGAGCGGGCACCGCTTCATGCGCCGCTCGTCGAGCGGCCGTGCCGGTTCGCCCTCGAAATCGATCAAATAGACGTCGCTCTGGGCGATCAGCACCTGGCCCAGGTGAAAGTCGCCGTGTACGCGGATGAGCAGCGCATCGAGCTTGGCGGGAATCTGTGCGTCGAGTGCTTCGGCGATGCGCTCGCGCTGCTCGAGCAACCATTGCATGAGCGTGCGCGTTTCTTCTGATACCTGATCGGCCGGCTTCGCGAGGTCGCCCTTCATCGCATCGTAGGCACCTGCCAGCT
>CBJMQH010000449.1:0-4590 GCA_966431825.1 uncultured Trinickia sp. | reverse complement strand
CGGGGCGCAACTGCGCGCGAACGACATCGTCGCGCGCTATGGCGGCGAAGAGTTCGTCGTGATCCTGCCGCGCACCGATTCGGCGAGCGCCGCTGCCGTCGGCGAGAAGATTCGGCTCGCCATCGAAAGCACGCCGTTCGAGCTTTCGAGCGGCGAGCGCCTGAGTGTCACGGTCAGCGTAGGAGGCTGTACCGCGTTCGGTGAAATGAGCGATGTGAAGGCCCTTGTCGCGCTCGCAGACCAGGCGCTCTACGACGCGAAGCGCGGCGGGCGTAATCAGGTCCGCATCACGCTTGCTCAGCCCTGAACGCTGAAGTCCCGGGCACCTCGTCATATTGCCCGTCCCGCGGCCGCGTCAACCGTCGGGATTGCCGATCAGACCGGGCACCGCTTCGCGCATATGGGCGACGAAGCGTGTGAGACGCGACGGATAGAACTGCGCGTGCGGATAGGTCAGGTACACGGGCAGCGGCGATGCTTGCCAACCCGGCGCGAGGCGAGAGAGCCGTCCGTGAGCCAGATCGTCGGCGAGCAGCCACGCGGAACCGAGGCAGGCGCCCATCCCGAGCAGCGCGGCACTGCGCAGCGCGAACAAATTGTCCGTGCTGATGCGCGGCCGGATGGCAAAGCGTCGCGTCTCGCCTGTTTTCTCGTGCGTGAGCGCCACCTCGTTCCGGTAATACGTACGCAGTGCCAACCAAGGTAATGCGGCCAGCCCAGCCGGATCATCCGGAATCCGCCCGTCGGGCAAAAGCACCGGCGGTGCGACGACGATGCGCGGCACGCTCGCCAGCCGGATCGCAACGACAGCCGGATCGGCCGGCTCTCCCACCTGTACGGCGCAGTCGATCCCGCTGCCGATGAAATCGCGCACGTCGTCTTGCAGCAGCCACTCGACGGTCACACGTGGGCAGGCCGTGAGAAACGCAACGAGCGGTTCGACGAAACGCTGCTGGCCGAATGCATGCGGCACCGCCACGCGCAGCAGCCCCTCGGGCTCCTCCTGGGCACCGCGTATGTCCGCTTCGAACGCGGCCCACCCCGCCAACAGTTCCTTCGCGCGTTTGAAACAGCGCTCGCCATCCACCGTCAACCGCATCGTGTGCGTTGTCCGGTGCAACAGCCGCACGCCGAGCGAACGCTCGAGCGCCTGCAGGCGGCGGCTGACCGTCGGCTGGGTCGCGTTCAGCTGCGACGCGGCCGACGACAGGCTGCCGGATTCGACTATGCGTACGAACGTTTCCATCAGCGCAAACCGGTAACCGGCGTCGTCGAGCTGTGCGACGGCCGGCCGCCGGGACCCGCTCTGTGGGACGCGTTTCTGCGTTTGTTTGGTCATACGCTGAGCGTATAACGGATCTGTGCCCGGCGGTACTACCGTGCGCCGGTCGATGGCCCCACACTCGCGGCACTGCATTCAAATCGAAACGAGGAAACGCTTATGTCCACCCCACGCAATATCGACGTCGCGCCGGCCGGACCGCTTCGCGGTATGCCGCCTGCTGCAGGTGCGCATGCGGCTGGATTGAGCCCGCGCCTCACGCTGCTGCTTGCCGTTGCCGCGGGCCTTGCGGTTGCGCCGCTCTACTACAGCCAGCCGATGCTCGGGGTGCTCGGGCCGGACATCGGCGCGTCGGCGCGCCTTGTCGGGTTCGTGCCGACCCTCACGCAGCTCGGCTACGCGCTCGGGATTGCGCTCCTCGCACCGCTCGGTGACCGGTTCGACCGGCGCCGCGTGATCGTGGCGAAAGCTGTCGCGCTCGTGCTTGCCCTCGTCGCGGCGGCCGTTGCACCGACTGTCGCCATGCTGCTCGGGGCGAGCCTTGCGATCGGCATGGCGGCCACGATGGCCCAGGACATCGTGCCTGCGGCCGCCACGCTCGCGCCCGATGCGCACCGCGGCAAGGCGGTCGGCACCGTCATGACCGGCTTGTTGATGGGGATTCTGCTTTCGCGCGTCGTGAGCGGCTTCGTCGCGCAGACATTCGGCTGGCGTGCCATGTTCGTCGTGGCGGCAGCGAGCGTGGCCGCCATCGGCGTCGCGGCAGCGCAGGGTTTGCCGCGCTTCGCGCCGACCACGCGGATGCCGTACCGGGCGCTGATCGGCTCGCTCGGCTCGCTCTGGCATGCTCATCCCGCGTTGCGGCAGGCGGCCTTCGCCCAGGCGCTGCTCGCAATCGGCTTCAGCGCCTTCTGGTCCACGCTTGCCGTGATGCTGCACGGGGCGCCGTTCCACCTCGGCAGCGCGGCGGCCGGCAGCTTCGGCCTGGCCGGCGCGGCCGGTGCGTTGGCGGCCCCCGTTGCGGGGCGCCTGGCCGATCGCCGCGGGCCCGCATGGGTGACGCGCGCGGGCGCCGCGATTGCGCTCGCTTCGTTCGTCGCGATTGCGGCGGCTGCGTTCGTGCCGCCGCACGCGCAGCTCGCCGTTCTCGCGCTGACGACGGCCGGCTTCGACCTCGGCGTGCAGGCGACGCTGATCGCGCATCAAACGATCGTCTACAGCATCGACCCGGCCTCGCGCAGCCGTTTGAACGCCGCGTTGTTCGTCTGCATGTTCATCGGCATGTCCGCCGGCGCGGCGCTCGGCAGCATGCTGTTCGCCCAGTGGGGCTGGTTCGCGGTCACCTTGCTCGCCGTGGGCGCTTGCGCCGCGGCGCTCGCCGTGCGCTTTCTGCCGGGCGAAGGGCGCGCCGCTGCATGAGCGGGGAGCGGCGGCCGTAGCGGCCCTTCTCGTTGCGGCGCAGGCAGCTACAATCGTCGGCGCCGCCCAACGCAAGAAGCGCCTCCTCGCGCCACGACCGCCGAGCCCCTATGGAATTTCGTCAGCTGCGCTACTTTCTCGCTGTCGCCGACCTGCTGCACTTCACCGAAGCCGCGGCATTTCTCGGCATCGCGCAACCGCCGCTCAGCCAACAGATTCAGAAGCTCGAACGGGAAATCGGGACGCAGCTGTTCGTTCGCCACCCGCGCCGCGTCGAGCTGACCGAGGCGGGCCGGCTGTTTCGCGAGCGCGCGCAGCGGATCGTCGACGACGTCGCGCTCGCACTGGCCGAGGCGCAGAACGCCGGTCGCGGCGAAACGGGCCGGCTTGTGCTGGGCTTTGCGGGTTCGACGGTATTTCACCCGCTGGTCGCCACGCTCGTGCAGCAGTTCCGAAGCCGCTACCCGGCCGTTTCGATCGCGTGCGAGGAGAGCAACAGCACGGCGCTCATCGAGCGGCTCGAGGAAAGACGCATCGATGCGGCGCTCGTTCGCCTGCCGCTCGATTGCCGTGCGCTGACGGTCAAGCCGCTCGTCGAGGAGCGCGTCGTGGCCGTGTTGCCGGCCGGGCATCGCCTCGCGGTGGCCCGGGCCGCAGGCGCCCTCTCGCTGCGCGAACTGGCGGGCGACCCGATGATCCTGTTCCCCAGATCCATCGGGCCCGATCTGTACGATGCGATCATCGCTGCCTGCCGCGCCGCGGGCTTTCACCCGAACATCAGTATGGAGTCCCCACAGATTTCGTCGGCTGTGAACATGGTCGCCGCGGGTTTCGGTGTCGCGTTGATTCCGGAGTCGATCAGGCAGGTGCAGGCGCCGGGCGTCAGCTACCACTTGCTCGAAGCCGACCCGCTCACGACGACGATCGCATTGATTCACCGGCCACGCGAGAAGTCGCCTGTCGTGCTGAACCTCGTTCGCACGCTTCGCGAAGTGGCCAAACAAGCCGTGCCGCCGCTCCCCCGCGGAAACCGGCGCGGCTGAACCCGGCGCGGCTGAATCCGAGGCGCAGGCCCGCTCGTGGCGCCTTCGGTCGCCCAGGTTTCGCAACGCCTACCGATATCTTCTTCGTCTCGATTTCGCGCCCGCCGCGTCTTGGTGTGCCGGCGCTGGCCCGCTTACGCTTTGATACCCGGAGCCGGCCAAGCGCGTTTCTCGCGCCGCGCCGCGAAGAACATGCCGGTTCGACCGATGCCGGGCGAGCGGCCAACGAGGGAGGGGGCAGTGTCTTTCGTCACCGAAACCAGTGTTTGCGATTTGCGATTGCCGCCCGAACGCAGGCAATCGTTCGTCGCGTCGTTGAAGGACATCGTCGGGGCGCGGGACGTGCTCACGACCGAGGGCAGCACGCGTCCTTACCGGACCGGCTTTCGCTTCGGCGAGGGACGCGTCCTCGCGGTCGTGCGCCCGGGCTCGCTCGTCGAGCAATGGCGGATCCTTGCGGCCTGCGTCGCTGCTGACGTGATCGTTATCGCGCAGGCCTCGAACACCGGCCTCACGGGCGGCTCGACGCCCGATGGCAACGCCTACGACCGCGACGTCGTCATCGTCAGCCTGCAACGGCTGCAGCGGATCCACGTGATCGGAGCTCGAGAGGAGACCGATCGTCTGTCCCTTCAGATCGACCCAATTTTTTGCTTTCGACTGGCCATCGAGAATTGCCATCACGGCAATCGTGCGCATGATCGCCAGTGTGCGTCCCTCAGCGGCCATCGCGTTGTCGCTGCGCACAAGCGCAGCATCGGCCCGGCCGTTTTTCAGCGCCTCGGCGCTCGCATCGAAATCCGGTGTCCGGATGAATGTGACTTGGACACGCGCGCCTTCTTTCCC
>CBJMQH010000448.1:0-4594 GCA_966431825.1 uncultured Trinickia sp. | reverse complement strand
CGCGTTGGTCGTCGCATCGGTCTTGGTGTCAGCTTGTGCAGGCGCTTTTGCTGCGTCGCTGCCGGCATCGGTCTTTTCCTTGCTGGCGCTCGACGCGACGTGCTCTTTCTTCTTGCTGACCTTGTGCGCATGCGTCTTCTTTGCATGGACCGTGGACGACTTCTTGGCCGGCGTCTTTGCATCGGTGCTATCGGCTGCCGGGGCTTCGTCCGTTGCTGCCTGCGTCTTCGTCATGCCGCTTTGTGCTTGCGTTGCGGCCTTCGTATCGGTCTTGCCGGCTTGCGTTGCCGTCGCTGCTGCGGGTGTCGACGCCGAAGCCGGTGCCGGTGCAGCGGTTTGTGCGAACGCCGTCGAAGCGATCAGGGCGGTAGCGAGCGTAGCGAGAATCGTCTTCATGGATTGACTCCTTTTGAGGGACGCCGAGAAATTTCAGCGCTTGCCCGTTTAACGTTGGGTCGACGAGCGCAGTTGACGCTGTTCGAGTGACAAAACGTAAGCGGTGTGAGGAAAGAATTCGTTGCGGGTGTCCGGGCGTTCCGAGGCCGCGCGAAGGCGCGGAAGGAGCGCCCGGTAGAATGCCTCCATTCGATTCATGAGGAGGCCGCTTGAACGCCATTACCCGCCTGTTTGCCAACCGTCCGCGCATCTTTATCGGCATCGCGATCGGTATCGTCATCTACCTGATCGAGCCGTGGAGCTTGAGGCCCATTCAACGCGCGTTGCTCGCATGGGATGCGGGCATCTGGTCGTATCTCGGGCTGCTCTGGTTCATGATGGTTCGCGCCGGCCCGGCGCAGGTACAACGCCTTGCCGAGCGAGAGGATGAGAGTGCGACGACCATCCTCACGATCATCACGCTGGCGGCAATCGCGAGCATCGTGGCGATCGTGGTCGAGCTCGCGTCGGCGAAGGGCCTCGGCACGCGAGCCGCGGGCTTCAATTACGCGTTGACGGCCGCAACCATGTTCGGGGCATGGCTGCTGATCCCGACGATCTTCACGCTGCAGTACGCCCGCTACTACCACAGCGGCGGCGCGCGTACCTCGCTTCGCTTTCCCGACGAAGACACGGAAGTCGACTACTGGGACTTCCTCTATTTCTCGTTCACGATCGCCGTCGCCTCCCAGACTTCGGACGTCTCGGTGTGTTCGAGCGCCGCGCGTCGCACGGCGCTGGCCCAGTCCGTGCTCTCGTTCTTCTTCAATGCTGCCGTTCTCGGCCTGTCCGTCAACATCGCAGCCGGCCTGCTGGGGTCGTAGCCAGCCTCTCGTGTGCATCGGCCCGGGCAGCCGCCGAGCCGTCGCAAACCCGGCAGGGTTGCCGCAGTGTCTTGGCGTACGCACCTGCCGGGCGCCCGGTTGCGGTTTTTCGGCTGGCCGGTAATATCTGGCTAATGCGAACGGCGCGAACGAACGGCGCGCCGGTGCACAACGTGTTGTGATCCTCGTTCGCGGGTCGATGTTAGAGGCCGCGCGGCGGGGCGCTCGCCGATCGAATCTGGAGGGCCGTCATGCGCGCAGTTGCGCACGCTTTGTCGCTGGCACTGACCGGCGCCGTCTGGCTGCTGTCCACACCCGCGTTGGCCGCCGATCCGCAGGCGGCGGACGACCACCCGCTCGACGCCCAACTCGCTTGCCGCGAACGTCCGCACCAATTCGTCGGTGCGCTGCTTGACGAGGGGCTGCTCAAGAAGAAGCCGATGCGCGTCGAGCGCGATTCCGTCAACGCCTTCCGTCCCGTTGCACCGAATACGTTGAAGGCCTTCGGCTTCGCCGTCTACGTCGTGATCGGGTACGAACCGAACGATGCGATGTTCGCGCAGGGCAGCGGCAAGACGATCGATCATCCTGTTTATGGCGTGGTCGTGTCCGGTCCGCGCGATGCGGTCGAGCAACGCGTGCGCGAGGCTGGAAGCAGCGCGACTGTGCAAACGGTTATTCCCCTCATGTTGACGGCCGTCGTCTGCGACGCGCCTTGACCGGCTAGATTTCCAGCACGCCTGCGGCCATGAATCCGCCGTCGACGGCAAGCGTCTGACCGGTCACGTACGAAGCGCCGTCGGAACACAGGAACGAGACGGTCGCCGCGATCTCTTCAGGCACTCCGTAGCGATGAGCGGGCACCGAGCGCGTGTAGTTCTCGCGCGCGACGCTCGAATGCAGATCCTGCGTAAGCGGTGTGTCGATGGGCCCCGGCGCGACGCTGTTGACCGTGATGCCATGCTCGGCCAACTCGATCGCCATCTGGCGCGTGAGCCCGATCACGGCCGCCTTCGACGTGCCGTAGGCAGTGCGGCCTGCACTGGCCCGCAGCCCGCTCACCGAGGCGAGGTTCACGATGCGGCCCCAGCCGCGCCGGCGCATCGAGCGCGCCGCATGCTGACCGCAGAGCAGCACGCCGGTCACGTTGACGTCGAATACTTTGCGCCAGTGCTCGATCGGGTAGTCGAGAAACGGATAGGTCTTTGCAATGCCGGCGTTGTTGACGAGCATGTCGCAGCGGCCGAACTGCGCGTCGAGCGACGCGAACGCCTGTGCGATCGATTCCGGTTTGCCGACGTCGAGCATCAGCGGATATGCCTCGTGTCCGGCGTGGACGAGCGTGTCGGCCAGATCGGCGGCTGCATGAAGATTGATGTCGCCGATCACGACAATGTTGCCGTCGGCGGCCAGCTGTCGCGCGATGGCGGCACCGATGCCGACGGCGCCGCCGGTAACGAGCGCGACGCGGTCGGCGGCCGGCCGTGCGTGCGATGTCCTAAGCGATGATTCGTTCACTGCGCGTTCTCGATTGACGGGTTGGGGGAGGAGCGTTCACTGCAAAAAGCCGATCGACAGCCACGGGACGTAGGCAACGATCAGCAGTGCGACGAACAGCGCGGCGAGATAGGCCCAGACGCGGGCCATCACCTGGTCGGGCGCGACTTTGCCGATCGCACACGCGGCATAGAAGCCGACACCCATCGGCGGGGCGAACAGACCGAGCCCCATCGCGAGCACGACGACGATCGCGTAGTGCACATCGGCAATGCCGAGCGAGCGCGCGACGGGGAACAGCAGCGGGCCGAACAACACGATGGCCGGAATTCCCTCGAGTACGCTCCCAAGCACGGCGAAGACGACGATCGACAACGCGAGGAATGCGTAGGCGCCCCCGGGCACCTGCTGCATCGCAGCCACGAGGGTGCTCGAAAAGCCCGACTGCGTGAGCGCCCAGGCCATCGAAGTTGCAAGACCGATGATGAGCAGGATGGCGCCGGAGAGCGCGACCGTATCGAGCAGGAGTCCGTAGAGCCGGCGCCATTTGATTCTGGCGCCGAAGGCATGCATGACGATGGCCGCGATAAGCGTGTAGACGATGCCGACGGTCGAGACTTCGGTGGCCGTCGCGGCACCTTCGATGACCAGCGTACGAATCAGCACAGGCAGGGCCAGTGCCGGCAAAGCGGCGATGCAGCATCGGGCGATGCGCGCTGTGTTCGCACGCTCGCCCTGAACCTTCGGTTCGCGACGCGCTCGCCATGCGCAGACCGCCACGATCGCGAGCGTGGCGACGAGGGCCGGCAAGATCCCGCCGACGAAGAGTGCCGTGATCGATACGCTGCAGACCGCGCCGATGGTGATCAACACCAGGCTCGGTGGGATCGTCTCGGTCATCGCCCCGCTTGCCGACAGCAGCGCAACGAGTTCTTCGGGTCTGGCTCCGCGACGCTTCATTTCCGGAAAGAGCGCTGGTGCGACGGCTGCCATATCGGCCGCCTTCGCGCCCGAAATGCCGGACACGAGAAACATCGCGCCGATCAGCACGTATTGCAGGCCGCCGCGAACGTGGCCGAAGAGTGCCGCCATCAAGTCGACGAGGCTTCTCGCAAGACCGCTCAGTTCGAGCAGCGCGCCTAGCAGGACGAAGAGGGGCACCGAAAGGAGTACGAGGTTCGCCATGCCCTCGTCCATGCGGCTGACCACCACGCCCAGCGGTACATGCGTGACCGATATCAGATAGGCGAGCACGGCGATGCCGAAGCCGAACGCGATTGGCACGCCGGCAGCAACGGCGAAGCCGACAAGCACGACGAAAAATACGAAGAGGTTGGCGTTGCCCATGGCGACGAGCGTCGGTTGGGCGAGCCGGAGCGCGAGCGCCACCGCCGCTACCGCGGCGAGCGCCGCGAGCATTTGGGCGGTCGTCGTTTCACGTGCGAGCCGTGCCAGCGACGCGAGCAACATCAGTACGGCCCCGACAGGCAATGCGGCGGCGCGCAGACCGTCTGGCAGTTGCAGCGCTGGTGTCGATATGGGCATCTGCAGTTGTGCGTGTTCGAGTGCTGGCGGGATGATGAGCGCCGCGAACGCGCAGACGGTCAACGCAGCCAGTGCCTCGAGCCCGCCGCGCCAGCGCGCCGGGAGCCGCGAGACGACGGCGGTGAGCCGCATATGCGAGCCGCGATGTACGGCGATGACGGCGCCGAGCATGGCGAGCCAACTGAAGAGGATCGAGGCGAGCTCGTCGGACCAGACGAGCGGCGCATCGAGGACATACCGTCAGAACACGCCGAGCAACAGAATCACGGTTTCGGCGACGAGCAGCGTGGCGG
>CBJMQH010000447.1:0-4597 GCA_966431825.1 uncultured Trinickia sp. | reverse complement strand
GCGTGCGTCGGTGCGCGATCGGCCTGCGGCGGCAGGCTCGCGCATGCGACGAGCGCCAGCAACGAAAGAATCGCACCCCACGAACGCAGCATGGTCATGATTGCCGTCCCGCTCCCGGCCGAAGTCTGTTTGTTCTCGCCGCCGGATGGATCGCGGGGCTGCCTGGTTTTCGTTCGGCCGTACCCGGTGTCGCGTGTGGAACGGCCGCGCTACAGCATACTTCGATTGACAGCGGCGCGGCACCCTCTCGGTACTTTCCTGATCGCGGCACGCGTCGATACAAAGAAAAACCCGCGACGCATGAAGCCATCGCGGGTTCTCGGCATGCGGCGCGAGCGCGCGCATGAAATCTGGTGGGCCCGGCGGGGTTCGAACCCGCGACCAATCGATTATGAGTCGACTGCTCTAACCCCTGAGCTACAGGCCCTAAATAAAACAGAACAACAAAAAAAGACCCGGTGTTTCAGGCCGGGCCTGTCATAACGCGTTAAGCGCCGTACTCGATCAGTTGCCTTCGAGGAACGACTTGAGCTTGTCGGAGCGGCTCGGGTGACGCAGCTTGCGCAGCGCCTTCGCCTCGATCTGGCGAATCCGCTCGCGCGTCACGTCGAATTGCTTGCCCACTTCCTCGAGCGTGTGATCGGTGCTCATCTCGATACCGAAACGCATCCGCAACACCTTCGCCTCACGCGGCGTCAGCGAATCGAGCACGTCCTTCACGACGTCGCGCATACTAGCATGCAACGCAGCATCCGCCGGGGCCACCGTGTTCGTGTCCTCGATGAAATCGCCAAGATGCGAGTCGTCGTCGTCACCGATCGGCGTCTCCATGGAGATCGGCTCCTTCGCGATCTTCATGATCTTGCGGATCTTGTCCTCGGGCATCTCCATCTTCTCGGCCAGCGTCGCCGGATCGGGCTCGAGCCCCGTCTCCTGCAGAATCTGACGCGAAATACGGTTCATCTTGTTGATCGTCTCGATCATGTGAACCGGAATCCGGATCGTGCGCGCCTGGTCCGCAATCGAACGCGTAATGGCCTGACGAATCCACCACGTCGCATACGTCGAGAACTTGTAGCCGCGGCGGTATTCGAACTTGTCCACCGCCTTCATCAAACCGATATTGCCTTCCTGGATCAAATCGAGGAATTGCAAACCGCGGTTCGTGTACTTCTTCGCGATCGAGATCACAAGACGCAGGTTCGCCTCGGTCATCTCCCGCTTCGCCTGGCGCGCCTTCAACTCGCCAGCCGCCATCTGACGGTTCGTTTCCTTCAAATCCTTCAGCGGCAGCACCACGCGCGCCTGCAGATCCAGCAAACGCTGCTGCTGCTCGCGAATCGCCGGAATATTGCGCGACAGCACCGCGCTATAGCCATGCCCTTCGCCCACGATCTTCTCGGCCCAGTCGAGATCCGTCTCGCTGCCCGGGAAACGCGTGATGAACTCCGCGCGCGGCATGCCGCACTTGTCGACCACGATATGCAGAATCTGACGCTCGACCTGACGGACCTCGTCCACCTGCGCACGCAGCGTATCGCACAGACGCTCGACCGTACGCGCCGTGAAGCGGATCGACATCAGTTCGTTCTGAATCGTCTCTTGCGCCTTCAGATACGCCTTCGACTTGTAACCTTCCTTCTCGAAGGCACGGCGCATCTTGTCGAACCACTCGCTGATCGACGAGAACTTCTCGAGCGACGCACGCTTGAGCGCTTCGAGCTGAGCGGCATTCGCCGTGGCCTGCGCCGTGCCGTCGTCGTCCTCTTCTTCTTCCTCTTCCTCTTCCTCGGCGTCTTCGCTCTCGCTTTCGATCGCTTCCGCTTCCTGTGCCGAGAACCCGTCTGCATCTTCCTGCGCATTCGGATCGATCAGGCCGTCCACGAGCTCGTCGATGCGAATCTCTTCATTCGCCACGCGCTCAGCCATCGCCAGAATGTCGGCGATCGTCGTCGGGCACGCCGAAATCGCCATGACCATGTGCTTGAGGCCGTCTTCGATCCGCTTCGCGATCTCGATTTCGCCTTCGCGCGTCAGCAGCTCGACCGTCCCCATTTCACGCATGTACATACGCACCGGGTCCGTCGTGCGGCCGAACTCCGAATCCACCGTCGACAGCGCAACTTCAGCTTCTTCTTCAACTTCATCGTCCGACGAAACAGCCGGCGCGTTGTCGTTCAGCAGCAGCGTCTCGGCATCGGGCGCCTGCTCGTACACCGCCACGCCCATGTCGTTGAACGTGCTGATGATCCCTTCGAGCGCTTCCGTTTCCGTGAAGTTGTCGGGCAGGTGGTCATTGATTTCGGCATACGTCAGGAAGCCGCGCTCTTTGCCGAGCTTGATCAGCGCACGCAACTTCGAGCGGCGCTCTTCCAACTCTTCGGCCGTACCGGGCTGCGTCGACGCGAACGCGTCCTTCAGCAGCGCCTTCTCCTTCGCGCGGCGATCGCGCGCCTTGGCCTTTTCGCCCTTACCCGGAGCCGCTACCTGCTGCTCTTCGGCCTGGGTTGCGTCGTCATCGACGGATACTTCGTTCAGCTTTTTCGTCATGGAGTTCGCCGTACCGGCTATAGTCTCGACTCGCGGCTGCTGGACTTCAGCCGGTTGCACCGTGGATACTTGGGTGTCGCGCTCTGCCGAATCGTCCGGCGTGGCAGCCGCGTCCCTTACGCTTTTCGAACCCGCCCGCACCGGGGCAGCCCTCGTCTTCGGCCTGACGGTGGTCGACACCGCCTTCGTCATGCCGGCGGCTGCCGCCGAAGCCCGTACAGCCGTCACGCTCGCCGATTGCATGGCTTCCCGGTTCGCTACACTTTCAGCCGCCGCCTTCCCGACAGCCCGGCGTTCCGAAGAAGCCACCCCGACCACCTCGCGTGCAGGCTCGATCGGCAGTGCACTGGAGCCGGCATCATTTGCGCCGCTTCGCCCCACCCGTGCTGCCTTCGCCTTCCCGCCGGTCGTCTTTGCCATCGCCATCCGCTTCGCTCCTGCCGCAGCCGCGCTTTGATCAAACGCATTCGCCGCGACGTCACCGCAAAAGGGCTTCACGCCGCCATCCGCCGCATCAGTCAACCCCTGACGCAACGCAGCAACGTGCCGCCTATCGGAAAACTAACCGCTGAAAACCTTTTATTATAGCACCTTAGGGCTGCACCTCAGCATTTGGGCTATGAACAGACCTAAAGCCCCAGCTGACGCTTCATCTCGGCACGTGCCCGGCTCAACTCCCCGAACTCGTGGATTTCGTCCGCCGTGTGCTTCGACTGCCGCGACAAGCGCTCCAGGCGCTCGCAACAGGCGTCGTAACGGATCTTGAGAACGGCGGCCTGCAACTCCTCCGCTGCGATGCGCTCGCGCTCCCGATGCTGCTCGCCCACCTCGGCATCGTCCTCGTTCACCAGCAACAAATCACGGACGTTTTCATCATAGACCAGAATTTCGCGGAAGATTTCTTCGAAAGTCGCGGCGTTCTCGCCATTACGCAGCAGATCGGACAACAATCGAAACTCGGCCGCATCGCCCAGCGCGCGGGCATGTGTCGTCGCCTCGGCAAACAGTTCGCCGTGCTGCGTCTGGGTGAGCAAACTCTCCTCGCTGTGCGCATCGAGCGTGACAACGATGCGCGGATACATCACCAACTTGCGCAGCGCCCGCTCTTCGATCCCCGTTACGCGGCGGCGATCCTTGCGCGGCGGCGCCTGCCGCACAGGTGCCTCGATCCGCGTGTCGACACTGCACAGGGCAGCCACTTCGTCGAACGGCACGTCGAGACGGTCCGCGAACATGTGCATGATCTGCGCGCGCAATGCGTTGGCCGGTAACGCCTGCAGCAACGGCTTCGCATCGAACAGCGCACGGGCCCGGCCCTCGGGCGTATCGAGCTCCTTACCGCTCAGGACTTCGCTCAGCATGAACTGCGACAGCGGCATGGCGCGCTCGATCTGCTCGGCGAACGCATCGCGACCGTACTCGCGCACGTAGCTGTCGGGATCGTGCTCGCTCGGCAAGAACAGAAAGCGGATCGTCCGGTTGTCTGCCGCGTGCGGCAGACAGGCGTCGAGCGCGCGCCGGGCTGCCCGCCGCCCCGCCGCGTCGCCATCGAAACTGAAAATGACCGTATCCGTCTGTCGCAACAGCTTTTGCACGTGAATCGGCGTGCACGCGGTGCCGAGGGTCGCAACCGCATTCGGAAACCCGAGCTGCGCGAGCGCCACCACGTCCATATAGCCCTCGACCACGAGCACCGAGTGCGCATCGCGAATGGCCAACCGCGCCTCGAACAGCCCGTACAGTTCGCTGCCCTTGTTAAATAGCGGCGTTTCCGGCGAATTCAAATACTTGGGCTCTCCCGCCCCGAGCACGCGCCCGCCTTCGCCCGGCTCATTCCGAGCGTCAGGATGCGATGCAACAGGTCCGGGTAATCAAGCCCGTCATGCCGCGCCGCGGTGGCGAACTCCTGGCTCTTCGCGATTTCGGGATTGGGGTTCGCTTCAATGAAATAGGGAGTGCCGTCGGCAGAAAGGCGGAAGTCGATGCGCGCGTATCCATCGAGCTTCAGTGTCCGGTAGATGCGTTTTGCTATTCCCTGAATACGGGC
>CBJMQH010000446.1:0-4615 GCA_966431825.1 uncultured Trinickia sp. | reverse complement strand
CTATCTGACCGCGAAGGAAGCTGCATCAACGCTCGGCATCAGCCTGCAGACGCTCTATGCCTACGTGAGCCGCGGCATGCTGCACTCGAGCATCGAGCCAGGCAGCCGGCGCCGCCGCTATCCTGCGGACGACGTACGCCGGCTCGCGCAGCGCAAAGCCGACGGCAAACGCGCCGGCAAAGTTGCTCAGAAGGTGCTCGACTGGGGCGTGCCGGTGCTCGAATCGCGGATCACGCTGATACACGAGCAACGGCTCTACTATCGCGGCCGCGACGCCATGGCACTCGCACGCACCGCGACGCTCGAAGAAGCCGCTGCACTGCTGTGGGCATGCGAAAGCGCTCGGCTCCAAACGGCACCTACGCTGGCCATCGGCAAGGCTCAGTGGCATGCATGGTTCAAAGAGACGCGTGGCTATGCCCCGCACGAGCGCGCGTTGATGCTGCTGCCCGCCGCGGCCGCGCGATTGCCCCGCATCTGGGCGCAGGACCGCGCGGCACAACTCGACACGGGTGCCATGCTGCTGCATGTACTGGCCGCGGTACTCGCGCTGCGTCCGCCTTCGCGCGATCCGCTACATCGGCAGCTCGCTGCGGCCTGGGGCGTGTCGGGCCGTTCGCACGTGGATCTGCTGCGGGCCGCACTCGTCGCCTGTGCCGATCACGAACTCAACGCATCGGCCTTTACCGTGCGCTGCATCGCGTCGACAGGCATGCACTTGTTCGGCGCCGTGACAGGCGGTCTTGCGGCCCTGGCCGGGCCGCGACATTGCGGCGAGACGATGCGCGTGACAACGCTCTTCGAAGAAGCCGCGCGCGAGCGCGACATCGATCGCTATCTCGCGACGCGAATCGCCCATGACGACGGCAGCGGCCGAACGATACTGCCCGGCTTCGGGCATCCGCTCTACCCCGACGGCGACCCGCGAGGCGCGCTGCTCCTCGAGCTGCTGCGCGCCTGCGTGCTGGCGCCTCGGCGCTCGCCTGCCCCGCTACGCGCGGCGATGCGCGACATCGATCTGATCGTCGCGGCCGCACAGCGCGCAACGGGACTCGCGCCGACCGTCGATTTCGCGTTGTCCGCGATCGAACGCGTCCTCGCACTGCCGGTAGGCGCATCGTTCGCGCTCTTCGCACTCGGACGCGCCACGGGATGGATCGCCCACGCCATGGAACAACTCGACGACGGCCGACTGATCCGGCCGCGCGCACGCTACGTGGGCGAGTTCAACCCTCAGGACTGACCCGCGCCCGCGACCGGCCGCAAGATACTCAAGCGGCATGCAGCCGGCGTGCCGCGGGGCTCGGCCGGCATGGTGCAGGGCTACCGCCGGCGCCCGTGCGCAGCGCGCGCTCCCGCGCCATCGCCACGCTCAAACGCGCATCGCCGCCCTCCGCGCCGACCCAGGCACGGGCCCCCCGCGGCAGACTCATCGTCTGCCCGGCGTCGAGCATGTAGTCCTCGGCATCGCCCTCGATCGTGAGCCAGAGTCGGCCGAATTCAACTTCGACAATGAGCGGCCGCGCGACGCGCAAATGTGCCGCCGGCTCGCCATATTCGATTTCAAAGGTCCGCACTTCTCTCATGGCGCTCTCCTCGACAACATTGAACATTGATCCCATTATTGCGAGACAGCGACTACAATCACATGCACAGTTCCGAACAGTTTCGTCGGGACTGTGCAGTAAAAAAACTGAACAGTTGATGGAGAGTGCGCATGGAGCTTGAACTCGATCGCGACAGCGGCGTACCGCTGACGGACCAGCTCGTGGCAGCCATGGAGCGGTGGATCCGCTCGCCCGAAGCGCATGCGGGCGCGAAGCTGCCGTCGATCCGGCAGCTCGCGGCGGACCACGGCATCAGCCGTTTTCCCGTCATCGAGGCCTACGATCGCCTCGTCTCGCTCGGTTATGTCGAATCGCGTCACGGGTCCGGGTTTTACGTCGGCAACGGCGTGCACGCGCGCGCGAACACGTGCGGGGCTTCGGACCCGCGGCGTGCAGAGGACGAGTCGAACTACATCCTTCAACAGTTCAACCACCCGGGCGACACGCTCAAGCTCGCGAGCGGCTTCGTGCCCGAAGCCTGGCGGGATCTCGAAGGCGTCGCGCAAGCTGTGCGCCACGTGACCCGCAGCGATCCCGGTGCCTTGATCGACTACGCCACCCCGCTCGGCAATCTCGCGCTGCGCGAACACCTGCAAGCACGCGTGGCGCAGCTCGGCATACGCGCCGACCCGTCGCAACTGCTCGTCACGCTCGGCGCGAGTCAGGCCGTCGATCTGCTCGTGCGCTATCTGCTCAAGGCCGGCGACACGATGTTCGTCGAGGACCCAGGCTATTACAATTTATTTGGTCTCCTAAAGATTCACGGCGTGAACGTGGTCGGCATTCCGCGCACCCAGACGGGTCCCGACCTCGATGCGTTGCAGGCCGCGCTCACACGGCACCGGCCCCGCGCAATGTTCGTGAACAGCGTCTTCCACAATCCGACGGGCACCGTACTCGCACCCTCCGTGGCCTTCAGACTGCTGCAGCTCGCCCGGCAACACGGGTTCACGATCATCGAGGACGACATCTACGCCGATTTCCAGGCGGCGCCGACGGACCGTCTGGCCGCGCTCGACCAGCTCGAACAAGTCATCTATATCGGGGGGCTTTCGAAGACGCTGTCCTCGTCGCTGCGCGTCGGGTTCATCGCCGCGAGCCGTTCCATCATCAAGGATCTGGCCGACATCAAGATGCTCACGAGCATCAGCGGCTCGCTGTTCGCCGAGGCGGTCGCGCTGGCCATGCTCGAACGCGGGGCCTATCGCAAGTTTCTCGACCGGCTTCGCCGCCGCATGGCCGACACGCTCGGTGCAACGGCGCGTCTGCTGGAATCGCACGGCTGGACGCTCTTTTCGCCGCCGCTCGGCGGCAAGTTCATCTGGGCGCGCGTGCCGCACATCGAGGACTCGCAGCGGTTGCTCGCTTGCGCCGCGGCGTGTGATGTGACGCTCGCGCCGGGCAGCTATTTCCGCCCGCACGGCGAGCCGAGCCCGTGGATCCGAATCAACGCGGCATTCGCGAATGACCCGCGCGCCAATGCCTTTTTCGCGCGGGCGGTGCAACTCGACCCCGAGCGCACCGACGAGGCACTGCCCGTAGCTCAAACCGCGCTCGGTTGAGCGCACAACGGCCGTCTTTCGCCCATCTCATTCATCGCATCATAGCGGTGCGCGCGGCGCCGATCTTGGCCAAGGGCCCCGTGACGCACGCCCACGATGGGGCACCGCGCACCGCCGCCGTGCAGCGATAACGGCGTATCCGCTTAGCCTCCCGCCCCGCGATGCGCGCCCGGGCACGCTCGTTCATGCGCTTTGACTTCTCGCATACTTCTTGCTGTCGTATGCTGTACAGTGTCGCCGTCTTCGCTTTGCGCCAGCCAGTCGGGCGCATGGCGCCGTTTTGCGCAATGCGCCGTTTTCTTCGCGTCATCCGTCATCAGCATGATCGATCTCGATCCTCCCGGCTATCAACCGCCGCGTCCCATCGCGGGCGACGCGGGCACACGCCGCACCGTGCTTTACGGTGCCTACACGATCTTCAGCGTGTTTCAGCCGGTGTTTTCCGTATCGCATCGGCGTGCGATCGGCTATCACGCCTCGTTGCGCGCCCATGACGAGGACGAGGCGCAAGTGCCCTCGCACGAAGTCTTCACGCAAGCGGCCCGGCGCGGCGACCTGCTGGAGCTCGGCCGCCTCGCGGAGTCGCTGCACCTCGGCAACTTCGGCGCATTCGACAGCCACGACGAGTGGCTCTTTCTGAGCCTGCACCCCGCCGCGTTGATGGATACGAGCTACGGCGACGCATTGCTCGCGAGTCTGAAGGCGCTCGGCCTGCCGCCGCAGCGCGTCGTGCTCGAAGTCCCCGAGCAGGCCGGCGGCGAAACCACGCGATTCGCCGAAATCGTAGACGGTCTGCGCAAATCAGGATTCCTCATCGCACTGGGCGGCTTCGGTGCCAAGCATTCGAATATCGACCGTGTCTGGCATCTGCGCCCCGACATCGTGTCACTCGACCGCGTGATCCTCGCGCAAGCAAGTGAGCACTCGCATATCGAACGCGTGTTGCCCGGCCTCGTTTCGCTGCTGCATGAGTCCGGGCAGCTCGTGCTGATGGGCGGCTTGACGACCGAGCGCGAGGCGTTGATCGCGCTCGAATGCAACGTCGACTTCGTGCAAGGCTCCTTCTTTGCCGGACCGAGCGTCGATGCAGTCGAACCGCAGGTGGCGGCGGGCGTGATGGACGCGCTTTCCGACGCGCTACGCGAGCGGGTCGGAAAGCGCGAACGTGCACAGGCGGCACGGCTCGCGCCCTACGTCGCCGCGCTTGAAGCGGCGGGGGCCCGCGTCGTGGCCGGCGATACGATCGAAGCGGCAACGGCCCCGCTCCTCGCGTTGCCCGACACCGCGCGCAGCTTTGTGCTCGACGCACGCGGCCGGCAGATCGGCGACAACGTGGTGCCGCCCGGGCGGCGCGTGTCGCGGCGCGCGAAGCACTTCTCGCCGCTGCTCCATTCGGAAGGTGCCAGCTGGGAGCGACGCCCTTATTTCATCGAAGCCGTGCGCGCG
>CBJMQH010000445.1:0-4629 GCA_966431825.1 uncultured Trinickia sp. | reverse complement strand
GTGAACGAAACGGTTTCGCTGCTGCTGACCTTCGGTACGTTCGGTGCGTCGTACTTCGTGCGTCCGCTGTGCGGCATGGTGCTCTGCGCGTACGCCGACCGGCGTGGACGCAAAGCGGCGCTCATTGCGTCCGTCGGTCTCATGATGGTGGGCACGGCGATCATCGCGTTGGTTCCGGACTATGCGACGCTCGGCCTGGCTGCGCCCCTCGCGGTCTTTGCGGCACGGCTTATCCAGGGCTTCTCGGCAGGGGGGGAGTTCGGCGCATCGACGGCCATGCTGATCGAACATGCGCCGCATCGTCGCGGCTTCCTCGCGAGCTGGCAGTTCGCCACGCAAGGTCTCGCCACGCTGCTCGCCGCTTCGTTCGGCTACGGGCTTGCGAGGCTGATGCCCCCGGCCGATCTCGCTGCGTGGGGGTGGCGCCTGCCGTTCTTCTTCGGACTGCTGATCGGGCCGGTAGGGCTGTACCTGCGGCGCTTCATCGAAGACGCCGAGGACTTCACGCACAGTGTGCGAACCGAAACGCCGGTCCGGGACGTCCTGCAGCAACAGAAGCGGCTCGTGCTGACTGCCATCGGGCTGTTGACCGTTTCGACGGCCGTCAATTATTTGCTGCAATACGTGCCCACTTATGCGATTCGCGAGTTGCACTTGCCGGCCGCGACCGGGTTCGCCGCGACGATGCTGGGCGGCGTGATCCTTACCGTCGTGACGCCGTTCGCGGGACATCTGTCGGACCGCATCGGTCGGCGTACGCAAATGGCCTGGACGGCGGCGCTGTTTCTCGCGAGTGCCTACCCGGGATTTTTGTGGGCGACCGATCACCCGGGCGCAGTGTCGCTGTTCGGGCTGATCGCCTGGCTGGCCTTGCTCAAGTCGATTTACTTCGGCGCGCTGCCGGCGCTGATGGCCGAGATCTTTCCGACCGCTACGCGGGCAACGGGCATGTCGATCGGCTACAACATCGGGGTGGCGGTATTCGGCGGGTTCACGCCGGCGATCGTGACGTGGCTGCTGAGCGCAACGGGCGACAAGGGTGCACCGAGCTATTGGTTGATCTTTACCGCCATGGTCAGTTTGTCGGCCCTCGCCTATGTCAGTCGAGCGTCGGTGTTCATGAAGAAAGCGATGGCTTGAGGCGCCTCGGGGTAGGGCGAGAGAAGTTGCGTCAGTACTTGCCGCCATGCGTGCTACATTGCGAATCAATGCAGGTATGCCGGATGGAACGAGTGGCGACAATCAAGCAGGCGTGAACCCGTCCGAGGAGGTACGCCTTCGACGGCAGTTTGACTTGAGAATCTGAACAACAAGCCGATGCGCCCACCCCCTCTTTCGTTCGATTTCTGCGGGCAACCGGTCGGGTGCTTCGACGATGGCGCCCCCCCGAGGACCGACGGTCTGTATCGGTACCAGCCGTTCCGCGGCCCCGGCCACCTCCGTATGCAGCAGCAATTGGAAGCCGTCGGCTCGGCGACGTGCCATTATCAGGACACCGGCGCACAGGTCTCGTTCGTCGTTAGGGCATGCCCCGCGTATGGTGTGCTCGATCTTTGTTCGTTCACCGAACTGCCCGAGTAAGCCGGCCGCCCTGCTCGACGGCCAATCCCCGCACGTTCCGCCCAGTCAACAAGACTCCATCAAGCCCCTTCCCGCTCGCGTCAACCCCTCCGCCTCGCTCACCTTACGATTGCAAATAACTCTCATTTGCATTAAATTTCGGCGCTCGCATTTTTTGTTTGGAACACGGATGCCGGCGCCAAGCGGTCCGCGGTGCCCGAACGCGGACCGATCTCGGAAGGACAGAGCATGAGCAAGAAGAACTGGGCAGCCGCCCCGGTGGCCATTGTCGTCGGCACAGTCGGGCTTGGCGCAACCCACGCGCAAGAAGTCCAACTGCCGACCATCGAAGTGTCGGGGCAACGCGCAAGAGCGCCGTTTCGCGCACCCGCATCGACCACCGCAACACGCACCGAAACGGACGTCATGGAGATTCCGTTCGCAGTCAGCAGCGTCGACGCGAAAATGATCCAAACCGTCGCAGCAACGCGTGGCGAAGACCTCTATGACTGGGTCGCCGGGGTCTCCCGGCAGAACAATTTCGGCGGGCTATGGGACAACTATGCGGTGCGGGGATTTGCCGGCGACGGGGGCACGTCCGGCACCGATTATCTGGTCAATGGGTTCTCGTGGAATCGCGGCATGAGCGTACCGCGCGACACGGCGAACCTCGAAAGCATGGAAGTGCTCAAAGGCCCGGCTTCGGCGCTCTACGGCCGCGGCGACCCGGGCGGGCTCATCAGCTACACGACAAAACAGCCGCAGTTCACGCGCTCGAATACCATCGGCATGTCCGCCGGCAGCTATGGCGCGCTGCGCGAAACGCTCGATTCCACGGGCCCCCTCACCCGCTCGCTCGCCTACCGCTTCATCGCGATGAACGAGGACAACGGCAGCTTCCGCGACACCGTGTCGAGCAAGCGCTACCTGTTCGCGCCGTCGTTCACCTGGGACATCGGTGCGGACACGACCCTGCATTACGAGTTCGAGGCGGTACGTCAACGCGCACCGCTCGACCGCGGCGTTCTGGCCGTGAACGGGCAGCTCGGTGCGATTCCGGCATCGCGGTTCGTGGGAGAGCCGCATGACGGCGACTACGATGTACGCAACGCAGGCCATCAAGTCACGCTCGAGCATCGTTTCGACGCCGACTGGTCGATCAACGCGGGCCTCGCGCAGCGCACCACCGACCTCTCAGGCCGCTCGTCCGAAGCATACGCACTGCAGCCCGACGGGCGCACGCTCTGGCGACGCTATCGGCAAGTCGCGTTTCATTCGAACGACCTGCAAGGCCGCGTCGAACTGGCCGGCACAGGGCACACCGGGGGCATCGGCCACACGTTGGTGATGGGCGTCGATGCCTACCGCTTCAACTACGATCAGTTCGTCGCGCGTTCGACGCCGACAGCCGCCGCACCGTACGCGATCGACGTCTTCGATCCGCTCTACGGTCAACCTGCGCCGGCAGTCCGCACCGCGACAAACCTGCTCGAACGCGACGACGGACAAGGCGTGTATGCGCAGGACACACTGGCGTTCGGGCCGCACTGGAAAGTGCTCGCGGGGCTGCGCTGGGATCGCTTCCATCAATCGGTCGAGAACCGTCTCAAGAGCACCACGACGAGCCAGCTGCAAACGGCGCTGAGCCCGCGCTTGGGCGTCGTCTACGAGGCGAGCCCCACCTTGTCGGTTTATGCAAACACCGCGTACTCGTTCCGGCCTAACAGCGGCGCCGACGCGACGGGCCAGGCGTTCGATCCGGAGAAAGCGCACGGCTACGAGGCCGGCGTGAAATGGGCGGGCAACCGCTGGCTTGCTACCGCTGCCGCGTTTTATGTGAACAAACGCAACGTGTTGACCGCCGATCCTGCCAATGCAGGGTTCTCGCGCGCAGCCGGCGAGGTACGCAGCCGCGGCCTCGAATTCGAGTTGAACGGCGATCTCGGCCACGGCTTGCGCGGCATCGTCAATCTGGCGTACGTCGACGCGCAAGTGACGCACGATACGGTGCTGACGCCGGGCGCACGCCTCGTCGACATTCCACGGCTCAGCGGCAGCGCATTGCTGATGTACGAAACGGCACTCGCGAGCGTCGACAAAGCCGGCGCAGGCGCCGGCGTCATCTACGTAGGACGCCGCGCGGGCAACACAGCAAACACGCAGGACGGATTCGACCTGCCCGCCTACGCGACTGTGCAGCTCAACGGCTACGTGCAAGTGAACAGACACCTGCGCGCATCCGTGGTCTTGAACAACCTGTTCAATCGCAGCTACTACGTCAGCTCATACAACAGCCTGTGGGTGACGCCGGGCGCACCGCGCAGCGTGGTCGCATCGCTCGCCTATTCGTTCTAGAGCGGCTTTCCCGGGTGACCGGTCACGATGCCGTCAAGAATTCCATCACGGCTTCGGTGAAAGGTTCGGCCTGCTCAACGTTGGACAGATGCCTTGCGTCGAGCTCCGCATAGCGCGCGCCCGGGATGGAGGCGGCGAGCTCGCGGGTATGCTCGGGTGCCGTAGACGGGTCGTGCGCGCCACCGATCACGAGCGTGGGCATCGCAAGGCTCGCCGCGCCCTCACGCAGGTCGGCCGCGCCGATCGCTTCGCAGCACGAAGCATAGCCCTCCGGCTCCGTATGGACGATCGCATCGCGAATGGCCGCGCAGACGAGCGGTTCCCGCGCCGTGAACGCCGGGCCCAGCCAGCGCTCCATCGTCGCGTCGACGAGCCCACGCGTGCCGTCGCGCCGCACCAGTACAGCACGCTCGATCCACGCCGCCTGCGGCAGCGGATTGCGCGCCGCCGCCATCGCGACAACGAGCCGGGACGCCCGCGCGGCATGGCGTGCCCCGAACGCAAGCGCCGTCATCCCGCCCATCGATAGCCCGCAGAAGTGAGCGCGCTCGATCGCGAGTACATCGAGCAAGCCGGCCGCGTCGTCAGCGAGCGCGTCGATCGTGTAGGGCCCACGCGGAGCGTCGGAGCGGCCATGACCGCGTGCGTCGTAGCGCAACACGCGGAACGCGCGCGCAAACGCGTCGATTTGGGGCGACCAGAGCGAAACGTCGC
>CBJMQH010000444.1:0-4636 GCA_966431825.1 uncultured Trinickia sp. | reverse complement strand
GTTCACGCCCCAGCGCGCTCCCATCTCGCCCCAATGGAGGATGAATCGTTCGGATACCGGTGTCAGCTTCATGGCAAGCACTGTATGGTCGTCAGTAATTTCTGTCAAGACAGAAATTTGCTGCACGCAGACTGGCGCACGGTCGACCGGTTGTCCGCCTGCGTCCGCGTAACCACGGCCTCCCATTTCCAGCCGAATTCGATACACTGCGGCCACTTCAGCGCCTATTCGCGCGGGGCCGTGCTCGCCCGCGTCAAGCCCAATGCCCGATTCGTCGCCGCGTGCCCTGCTTGCATCCTGGCTGCGCCTGTCGTCCCCGTTGCCTCGCGCGACCCAACTCGCGCGGGTGCTCGCGCTCGCACTGCTCATTTGTGCGGGTGCATGGACCGCGTACCGCTATGCCGAACGGGCGGCCACCAACGCCATGATCGAAAGTGCAACGCACCGGCTCGACATCTACGAGAGCACGCTGCACGGGGAGCTGACGCGCTACGACTACCTGCCGGCGCTGCTCAGCCTGAACCCCGACATTGCCGAGATCCTGCGCCACCCCGATGACGCGGCACTTATTGCGCGCGTGAACGCCTACCTCGCCGACGTCAAGGTCGATACGCAGGCGGCCGCGATCTACGTCATGGATCACAACGGCACGACGCTCGCCGCCAGCAACTGGAACGAGCCGATCAGCTTCGTCGGGCAGAATTTCGCATTCCGCCCCTACTTCATCGATGCACTCCACGGGGGCAGCGGACGCTTCTATGGGCGCGGTTCCACGAGCCGCGTGCCCGGCTACTTCTACGCGGCACGCATTGGCGCGGGCATCGGAACGATCGGCGTCGTCGCCACAAAAATCGATCTGGACCGCATCGAGTCGCTATGGAAGCGCAGCGACGAGACGATCCTCGTGGCCGATGCGAACGGCGTCGTCTTCCTCACGTCGTTTGCCGGGTGGAAATACGGCACGTTGCGCCCGCTGTCGGCCGCCGCGCGCGAGCGCATCGAAGTCAAGCGTCAATACGTGGGTCCCGGTGCCCTGGCGAGCGTCGGACTCGAACCGCGCGACGCGCTGGGTGCAACCGCCGAGATCGCCGCACTGACGCGCCACGCCCCATCGATGGCGGGCAGCACTTCGGCGCGCGTGCCCGAAGCGCTCGTCGTGCGCCATCCGGTGGCCGGCACCGACTGGACGATTCTGTCGGTCTCCGACATCGCGCCCGCGCGCGCGGCCGCCCGCAACGCGGCGTTGGTGACGGCGCTTGCCATCGCGCTGGCAGCGATCGGCACGCTGTATCTGCTTCAGCGGCGTCGCACGATCGCCCAGCGCCTCGCGATGCGCGAAACGCTCGAGCGGATGAACGACGCGCTCGAGCGCACCGTGGCCCGCCGCACCGACGCACTGAGTCGTGCCAACAAAAAGTTGAAGAGCGAAATCGCCGAGCATCGGGAAACGGAGCAGAAGCTGAAAGCGGCGCTCGAAGAACTCGTGCAAGCCGGCAAGATGGCCGTGCTCGGGCAAATGTCGGCCGGCATCACGCACGAACTGAACCAACCGCTCGCTGCATTGCGCACGCTGTCGGACAACGCACTCACGTTCCTCGAACGCGGTCGCCTCGACGATGCGCAGGGCAATCTGCGCATCATCACAGGGCTCATCGGACGCATGGGGACGATCACGGCGCAACTGCGACGCTTTTCGCGCAAGGAGCCGGCACACCTGGCGCCCGTTGCCGTCGAACGCGCGATCGCCAATGCGTTGTTCCTGCTGGAGCCGCGCCTGCGCAAGGAGCAGATAGAAACCGAGCAGCAGCTGCCGGACCCCGAGCTGCGCGTATTGGCGGATGGAAACCGGCTCGAACAGGTGCTCGTCAACCTGATCGCCAACGCGCTCGACGCCATGGCGGGTGCGCCGGTGCGGCGCCTGACGGTAGGCGCACGTCGCGACGGCGAGCGCGTGACCATCATCGTGGCCGATACCGGCCCCGGCATTCCCGAAGCCGCCCTAGGCCTGCTCTTCGAACCGTTCTTCACGACGAAGGCGCAAGGCGCCGGGCTCGGCCTGGGCCTTGCCATCTCGGCCGGCATCGTGCGAGAGTTCGGCGGCACCCTCGAAGCGGCCGACGGCGCCGCCGGCGGAGCCGCTTTCACCGTACATTTGCGACCGGCGCACTGCGCGGTCGAACCGCAACAACAAGAGGACGAGGCATGACGCACGAGGCGCTGAAGGTCCTGTTCGTCGAAGACGACGCGGCAGTTCGCCTGGGCGGCGTACAGGCATTGCAGCTGCGGGGCATCGAGGTGCAGCCGTTCGAGCGCGCCGAGCAGGCGTTGCGGCAAGTGAAGCTCGGATTTCCCGGCATCGTGGTGACCGACGTGCGGCTGCCCGGTATGGACGGACTCGCCCTGCTCGAACGGATTCGCGCGATCGATTCCGACTTGCCCGTCATCCTTGTAACGGGGCACGGCGATGTTGCGATGGCCGTGGAGGCGATGAAGCTGGGCGCCTACGACTTCATCGAGAAGCCGTTTTCGTCCGAGCAACTGGCCGACGTCGCGCAGCGCGCGCTCGAAAAGCGGCACCTGACGCTCGAACTCGACACGCTGCGCCGTCGGCTCGGCGCACGCGATGCGATCGAGGCGAAGATCCTCGGTCGCTCGCCGGCGATCGAGCGGCTGCGCAAGCTGATCGTCGAACTCGCCGATACGGATACCAACGTGCTCGTCCTTGGCGAGACCGGCACGGGCAAGGAGATGGTGGCGCGCTGTCTGCACGAGTGCGGGCGACGCCGCAAGGGCCACTTTGCCGCGATCAACTGCGCCGGTATTCCCGAGATGCTGTTCGAGAGCGAAGTCTTCGGGCATGAAGCCGGATCGTTCACCGGCGCGGTCAAGCGCCGTATCGGCAAGCTCGAGTATGCCGATGGCGGTACGCTCTTTCTCGACGAAATCGAAACGATGCAGATGTCGCTGCAGGCCAAGTTCCTGCGGGTGCTGCAGGAGCGCAGCTTCGAGCGCGTCGGTTCGAACGAACTGCTGCCGATGAACTGCAGGATCGTCGCGGGGACGAAGGCCGATCTGCTTGCGCTCGCGCGGGAGCAGCGCTTTCGCGACGACCTCTACTATCGGCTCGGCGTCGTCATGCTGGAGATTCCGCCGCTGCGCGAGCGCCGCGAAGACATCCCCGTGCTGTTCGAGCACTTCGTATTGCAGGCCGCCGCTCAGCACGAGCGCGACGTGCCGCCACCGCTCGACGCGGCGCAAATGCGCGCGCTGATGACGCGGGATTGGCACGGCAACGTGCGCGAGCTGCGCAATGTCGCCGAACGCTACACGCTCGGGCTGCTCGCCGATCTGAGCGATGCGGCCGAAATGACACGCACTGCGCCGCGGACGCTCGACGAACAGATGATGCACTTCGAGCGCCATTTGATCGAGGAAGCGCTGCGCGCCGCAGGCGGCCGTGCCGCACTCGCCAGCGAGCGGCTCGGCGTACCGAAGAAGACGCTCTACGACAAGATGCGCCGCCTGGAAATCGCTTCGGACGACTTCCGATAGGACAAACCGGCGTACGTCACATTTTTCGCACGCGCGCGAGTGCCTGAAGTCGGTTTTTTCGCACAACAGATCAGGCGAACGAATTAAAACGTCTTTCGAATCAATGACCTGACGCGCAGCAGCGGCCGTCATCGATTGGCACGGATCGTGCCCTACCAGGGACACCACAACAATTCCCTGGAGACAGATTCATGACGTGGACCAAAGAACAGCGCAGCGTTGCGCTGGCGAGCTACCTTGGCTGGACGCTCGACGCGTTCGACTTCTTCCTCATGGTGTTCGTACTGAAGGACATCGCCAAAGCCTTCGGCACCGAGATCACGAGCGTCACGATTGCCATCACGCTGACGCTCGCATTGCGGCCGCTCGGCGCCCTCATTTTCGGCCGACTCGCCGACCGGTTCGGTCGCCGGCCCGTTTTGATGGTGAACGTGCTGCTGTTCTCGCTGTTCGATCTGGCGTCGGGATTCGCCACGAGCCTCACGATGTTGCTCGTCTTGCGCAGCCTGTTCGGCGTGGCAATGGGCGGCGAATGGGGCGTCGGGTCGGCGCTGACGATGGAGTCGGTGCCGCCGAAATCGCGCGGCCTCATGTCGGGGATTCTGCAGGCGGGCTATCCGTCGGGGTATCTGCTCGCGTCGATCGTGTTCGGCCTGCTGCACGATTCGATCGGCTGGCGCGGCATGTTCATGATCGGCGTGGCCCCTGCACTGCTCGTGCTCTTCATCCGCCGCAATGTGCCCGAATCGCCGGCCTGGGAGCGTGGCCGCACGACTGCCCGCCCGAGCATCTTCGCGGTACTGGCGCGCGAATGGAAGCTTGCGCTGTACATGATCGTGCTGATGACCGCCTTCAACTTCTTCAGTCACGGCACGCAGGACATGTACCCGACGTTCCTCACGGTCCAGCATAAGTTCTCGACGCATACCGTGAGTCTGATCGCCATCACCTACAACATCGGCGCCATCATCGGCGGTGTGCTGTTCGGTTCGCTGTCCGAAAAGATCGGGCGACGCAAGGCGATCGCCGGTGCCGCGCTGCTCGCGTTGCCGGTGCTCCCGCTGTGGGCGTTCGCGAGCGGCAG
>CBJMQH010000443.1:0-4659 GCA_966431825.1 uncultured Trinickia sp. | reverse complement strand
TGAACTCCGCCGTCAGCGCCGACGTGACGTCATCGCGCCCAAGAAGCGCCGCACGCACCCACAGCATCTGCGTGAGGGCGATGTGAGACGGCGCCTTCCCGCCCGCGCCCGTACGCCAAACGGCAAGCAGTGTGTTCACCGACATGCGCAGGTTCATCTGCTCGGCAAATTCCGACGGGAAGCCCGCGGAAACGCCGGGCTTCTCCTTGCGATCCGACAGCGGCGTGCCTTCGGTGGAGGTCATCCAGGCATGTTCGATGTAGGTCTTCGGATCGGACGCGTATTCCGCTGCGATCTGGTGCAGCAGGTTGATACTGCGCTCGGGAAAATGAGCCTTTTCCTTCTCGATCAGGGTCAGCGCATCGGTCTCGAGCGCCGATTCGAGCGTGCGGGCATCCCTGCCGGCAGCCTTCAGCGCGCGAATATTGCCGTCGCGCAGACGCAGCAGGTTGTATTGCAGCGTTGCATAGGCAGGATTGCGGTCCGGGACGGCCACGGCCGCGGCGAGCGCGTCGGCCGGCACGTCGTGCAGCCGCGCCGCCGTCATCAGCACAGCCACGAGCCACGCGTTGCTTTGCGTCGCGCGCCACTGCGCGAGCGCGTTGGTATACGCCGAAGAGCCGCTCTTGGGGTCACTGGCCCCACCCACTGTGCGGATCCAATCGGTCATGCTCCCGTTCCCGGCGATCTCCGGCATCAGACGGCGCCAGTCGACATTCCCGTTTTCGTCGTGATTGAGCGCGTACAGATAATCTTTCAGGTCTTGAACAGTCTCGTCGGTCCAGGCCTCGGTCGCCACGTTGCGCTCGATGCGAGCCAGTTCGCCTTCCGGATCCTGCGCGTAGCGGATCTGGCGCGTCAACGTGTGCATGCGTGCCTTTTCGCCGCCGCGTGCCGCCTCCTCCTGCGCGGCAGCCATGCCGTAGCTTTCGGCCAGTGCGGCGCTACGCGTGTCGCCCTCGGTGGAGCGCGCCTGTTTGAATGCAATACGCGTGACCATGTACTTCGCGGTCGCGGCATAGGGCGAATCAGGCTCGGCAGCGATGGCTTCGAAACGCGTACGCGCAAGTGCTGCGTCGCCGCCGTAGAACGTCGCTGCCGCAACCTGGTATTCGCGCGCAAGCTTGAGCCAGCGCGGCGCCTCGGATCCTGCCTCGGCCGGCATCGCCCCCTTACCGCCCTTCATGCAGTTCTTGAACACAACCGCTTGCGCATGCGCCCAATCGCGCACGTCCGCATTGTCGCCATACGACTTGCGCAACGATTCCAGCTGATGTGTGGCAGTACGAAATGCGTCGGGACGGCAAGCGCTGTCCTCGTCCTCTTGGGCGTCGGCGTCGTCCTTCGTCCCGAGCAAGTCGTTCAGCGCCTGCTGCCATTTTTCGCGGTCATCGCTCCAGAACGACCATTGCTCCGGTGCGGCCTGAATGTAATCGACTTCCTTGTCCGACAGCGGCTTGCCTGTCAATACGCGAAACGCGGCGATCAGCGTGAGCTTCCCGTAATTCGGCGAAAGCACGCCGAGATGGCCGTGGGCGTAGTCCCTGAACGCATTCGACGGGGCGTCGTCGGGGTAAGGATAGGAAAGGACCGTCGCGCTTTGCGCATGCGCGGCGGCGGCACATGCCGTCAGGCACGCCGCAGCAATCAGAGATCTGGGAGACATCTTGTTCTTGTCTGTAATTTGCGATGAAAACGATTTATATCCCGGCCCGCTCGAAACGAGTGGATTGCCCAATTGTATCGAACTGAGGCCGGGCACTATCGAAAAATCGCCGTATCGCCGAATGTCCCTTTCTGATCGCGACGAATCGATGCTCGCGCGCTATTGCACCGAGGACGCGTCGACCCAACTGTAGCCGAGCCCGCTAATGCCCTGCACGAGGCTCTTGAAGTCGGCGAAGCCAGGGGTGCCCAGCGACGGCTCGAGCCAGAACGGATGAAAGAAGAACGACGCAAATCCGTCGCGCACCACAAGGGCATATTGGGCGTTCGTGTAGAGGTCCTGCCAGCTGTACGACAGACAAGAGAACGGATCGATGTTGCAGATGTTGTACTCGACGTTGCCAAGATTCTCCGGCAGTACGCGCTGTCCGTAATAGTCGTTGTTGATCACATACGGGAAGAATTGCCCTACCGAGAAATCGTGGTTGTTCGCAGTCGAGTTCAAGTTCGGCGTATCCGACGTGTAGTAGACAACGCGCTGATAGGTCGTTTTGAAAAGCGGCGCGACAGCCTTGATCGAGAGCGGCGACGATTGATAATGCGGCGCCTCCCAGGCGAAGGGCGTATACCCGCTTGCGCTGAACTCCTGCAACCCCGCGCTCATCCGGCCCGCGGCCCATTGCGTCGAGTCTTCGTCGACAGGACGATTCTGCGTGGCGAGCCAGAATTCGTAGTCGTTCGCGGTCACCGCATTGTCGATGTTGGGCGTGGAGTCGTACTGGTGCGTGTAGCCATGCATCACGATCTTGCCGCCGCGCGCGAGTGCATAGTCGAGCGCCTGTTTGAGTCCCGTGGCTTGCGCAAGGTGCACCGTCAACGACACGCCGCCGTTGTATGCGCCGAGCGGGTCGGTGTAGACAGGGATCGTCGCGATCGAGAAGGGAATGTGCTGGCCATACAGATAGTCGGTCAGCGTTTGCATGGAGTTGGTCGTCGTGAATGCGTTGACATCCTCGAGCCGCACCATCGCCCGATGCAGCGTGGGCTGATTCGTACCCAGGATGTCGTGCAGCAGATCGCAAAGTACGAGATAGCGGTCGCGCGGCCCGATGAACGACAAAGGCAGATCGGCGAAGTACCAGAAGTTGCCCGCGCGCACGACATAAGGGGCCGTCGCGCCCGTCTGGCTGTCCTTGATCGACACGAGCGCCGTGGCCTTCGTCGGATCGGCGACGGCCGTGAGGCCGATGTCGGGGTCGGCCGTCACCGTGCCCGTGCTCGCGTCGTAGGCGTAGTACTTGACCATGTTCTGGTTCTTATACATGACCGTGTCGAAGAAGTCGGGCGCCGGATTGCTGCTCGACGGTGTCGTTGCCAATCCGCGCAGCCCGCTGAACGCAATGCCGTAACGCCCGGCGAAGTTATAGGCGCTGTTCCACGCCACTTGCCACAGGTTGTACTTGAACCAGACGACCGTCTTTGACGTTTTCACGACATCGGCGAGAAATGCCGACGGCACGGGGTTGTCGTAGTAGCTGCCCAGATAAAACGCCGCCTGGTAATTTTCGATGCTGCCTGCCGTATAGCCATCCACACTTTGAAGCGTAACGTTCGTGTTGAAGTGCCCGAGCAGATTGCGCAACATGATCGCGTAGGCCATGCCGAGCTTCGTGTACGGGCTGTTGGCGGGCGCATCGTACAAGACGAGCGCGTTGGCCGTCGTGGTCTGCGCATACGCGCTGGCCGGGAATTGCGCGAACAAGACGCCGGTCGCCAGAACGCAAGCGAACAATAGCTTTTTCATGATGGTTGTCCTCTTTCAGTCGCGCCGATAGCCGCCGTCCCGCAGGCGGTGATGGCTGGCCTTGAACCCGGGTGCCGCGCCGTGCGGACCGTCGAGCCGCACTTTGTCGGCGTCGGGCATGCCCGGCATGATCACGGTTGTCGCGGGTGGACGCGGCGGTGGCTGCACGTATACGTGCGGCGCGGCGAGCGCCTGTGCTTCGGCTGGCGCGGCGTGCGCCGGCACAGCGGCGACGAGCCCGCTTGCCGCCATGGCGAGCGCGACTGTGGCCCGCGTGAGATGACCTATCGATTTCATATGAACCCCCGAACAATGGAGACGTCCGCGTTTGCCTCGGTGACCGCGATTTCGGTCCGCCCGGCCATGCAGGCGGCAGCGATGGCACGACGAATCTGTCGGCTTCCAGCACCGAAAACCGCGACGGAAACACATCGATATGACAATAGACGACGAAGTTCGAACAGCTGAAGACAGACGGGTTAGCCGACTCAATAGGCGCGCGAGTCCCTCACCGTCCGATGCAATCGTATTTGGACGGGCGATTTTGCGAATGTTCGGCGGTCCACAAATTCCTTACAAAGCCTTCAACGGCACGCGCAAAAGTTCGGCTTTCGGCTAATCAGATGCTGAATGGAAAAATCCGAGGATTTGCCGCGGCAGCGGCGTGTATAGGCACTGCCTGCGCCGGTTGCGTGAACAAGCATTCGGCGTCGCGCCGGGCTCTCGCCGGTGCCGGGCGAGCCGTCGCCCGGTAGAGACAGCTGCCACGGCCCTGTTCCGTGCGCGGATTCAAATCCACGAATTGAGCGAAATTCAGCCGCTGTTTCGACCGATTGGATCGAGGCGTTCGCCCCTACACTGTCTTCCATGGAGCGAGAGGTTGGCTCCAACCACGCAGCAGGCAAGCGTGGCAGGCATGACCGGTCGTATCGCAGCAAGCAGTCGTACAGCAGTGCGTGGGGCGGCACCCCGGCCGACAGACTGGCTGGCCTGCCGATCGATGGTTCGGTTCCGGAAGCACGTTGTTCTCAATTCGCGAAACCCTGTAAGTCGTTGGACTCCGGCAGCACGCAACACCCGGCATCAGAAGCACCAGGCAGTCGCAGTAGTTGCAAGCAGCACAGCAGTTCGCAGTAGCAGTTCGCAGTAGCAGTTCGCAGTAGCAGTTCGCAGTAGCAGTTCGCAGTAGC
>CBJMQH010000442.1:0-4670 GCA_966431825.1 uncultured Trinickia sp. | reverse complement strand
AAGCAGATCTTTTTCGTTGACGGAAAAGAGATCTCCAAACCTTGTCGCGCGGCCATCCAGCCGCGCTTTTTTTATTTGTACGACGTCGGTCAATATGATCTGCGGTTAATCCGAATTGATTTCTTTTTTACCGATTTGCCCACCTCATTATTCGATTCGGAAAGCGAAGCGGAGCACCAATCCTCCATTACATAATGACGTGCGTCCATCGGCGAAGCCAGTAAATTTTGCCAGTGGTCGCCGTGCCAGGCAGGGTCGAATGCGAGCGGGGCTGGCTTGGCATGATGGGTGGGGGCGGCTGCGGCATGCGGGATGCGGACAAGCCGGGAGAGAAGGTGTTTGAGAGAAGCGAACGACATGATGGTCTCCGGCAGACTACCCCATCATGAAACGGACGATGCCGCCGAACAACCCGGGCAAATACTTACACTAGAAACGTTTCGTTACATATAGGTATCTTTTGCTTCGTAAGCGATTACCGCGTTCCTCGCTTCGGTAAATAATTACGCGCCGACGTTGTCTTTGTCGATGCGTTTCGTTTGTCGCGGCCGCGCATTCGCCAGCATCTGAAAAATTTCTTGACGAGCGATCGTCCGAACATTTATAAAAGCAGCGCCGGATTTACTCGTTGAGCGCTTCGCGGGCAGAGAGACTGTGGTGCGGCAGTAACTCTACGGGGGCCGGTGGAAGGGCGCTGCCCGTCTATTAAAATTTCGAGGGAATTAGTACTATGGAAACCGGTGTCGTCAAATGGTTCAACGATGCTAAAGGCTATGGATTTATTACGGCTGACGTGGGTGGTGAAGATCTGTTCGCCCACTTCTCCGAAATCCAAGCCGAAGGCTTCAAATCGTTGAAAGAAAGCCAGCGCGTCCAGTTCGACGTGAAAACGGGCCCGAAGGGCAAGCAGGCGGCTAACATCCGCCCGCTCTGACGGCTACGGCGGCATCGCGCCGCCGGCAGGTTTCGCCAGGCCCTGCGCCGGTGGAATCTGCCGGCGGTTTTCGCATCCGCATTCAGGCGCCTGGTGGTGCATACTTCGTCAATCGAAGCCATCTCCAGCGCCTTTATTCATGTCTGCTTCACCCCCGCCGATCCCCGCTCCCCGTTTCGCCTCCAGCAGTGATCCAAACAGCACCGACCAGGGCGCCCCGGGCCATGGAGGGCACACTGTCTTCGACATTCCTCTTGTGTTCGTGGACCTGGAGACGACCGGCGGTACCGCGGGCGAGGACCGCATCACTGAAATCGGCATTGTCGAGCTGAGCGGGCAGGGCGTCTCGCGCTGGACGACGCTTGTGAACCCCGAACGGCCGATCCCGCCGTTCATCCAGCAACTCACGGGTATTACCGACGAGATGGTGAGCGACGCGCCGGCGTTCGATGCCATCGCCGCTTCCCTGTTCGCACGGCTTCACGGCAAGCTCTTTGTCGCCCATAACGCGAGCTTCGATCGCGCGTTTCTGCGCAGCGAGTTCAAGCGGGCAGGCTTGCACTTCAATCCGGATGTCCTGTGCACCGTTCGCTTGTCCCGGGGACTCTTCCCGCATGAAAAGCGGCACGGTCTGGACGCATTGATCGAGCGTCATGCGCTTGAGCCGATGGCGCGCCATCGCGCCCTGGCAGATGCCGATCTCGTCTGGCAGTTCTGGCAGTCGCTGCACACGCGCTGGCCGGCAGATCTGCTGCGCGAGCAAATCGAGAGGACGGTGCGCCGCTATCGCATCGCCGGCGAGATCACGGAAGACGTGCTCGATTCGATGCCCGAAGGCTGTGGGGTCTACGCTTTTTTCGACGCCGGCGGACAAGCGCTTTACGTCGGCCGCACGGTAAGGTTGCGCCAGCGCGTTCGTGCTCACCTCACCGGCGAGCGCCGTTCCGCGCGCGAGGCGCGGATCGCGCAGCAGGTCGCGCAAATGAAATGGTGTGAGACGGGCGGCGAGCTCGGCGCTTTGCTGGCCGAGGCCCAGTGGATCGATACGCTAAGACCGCTCCACAACCGCATGCCGCGCGCCAAGCGCGGCGATCCGGTCGATGCGCCTTGGCCGTACGAGGGGCCGGTGGTGTTCGAGGAGCGTGGCGAACGAGCGGGCGGTACGATGTTCCACCTGGTCGACCGATGGCGCTATCTATGCGGCACGCCGACGATTGCCGCGGCTCTCGAGCGCAGTGCGGCAGCGGTCGTACCGGCATTCGAATTGTCGACCTACCGTATTCTTCAGACTCATCTCGCACGCGGCCTGCGCCTCGTGCCGCTGGCATCGCTCGCCGAGCCGGCCGCGGCGCCCAGGGCGACCGCAGCCGGCTGAACTGCGTTCTGCCCGGGGGTTAGCCCACGCCGCCGACGCTGCCCGCAGTACAAACGTGCGAGAGCGCGCCCGGCAATGCGCCGGCTTCGGTGGCGTCGTAGCGCGTGACCGCTTTCCAATGGTCGACGCTGCGTGCAAGGCGTGTCGGACAGTCGGCGGCATCGCGCAGCGGCGCGACGCGGGCGAGCGCGACGAGCAGTGCCTGTGTCAATCGATCGAGTTCGGGGCGGGTCGTCGTCGCGAGATCGGGCGCGGGTTCCTGAGGCGGTCCCCCGCTGCGCCAACGCTCGAACAGCGCATTCTGGACGACCTTGCTCGCTTCGATCTGATCCTGGAAGAACACGCGCGCAAACGCGGGATCCACGTTCTGCGCGGGCGCACGCGAAGCAACGTCGGTCAGCAGCGCTGCCTCACGTTCGGGATCCGTGATCGCGCGGTGGTTCTGCCATTTCCAGCGGGCAACCGGCGTCGCGAGCGCAAGGCGCTGCGACGTCAGTGCCACGAGGCTGATCAGCGCCGTATCGTCACCGTCGGCCATCGCGAAACGCGGGACCGAGGCGAACGAGACGGCAGCGACGCAAGCGAGCGTCGCATAGCGGAGAAAACGTACAGTCACTTGGTCTCGCATTGCTCGCGTTGTTCGTCGAGAAACGCACGCACGTGCTCGGGCAGTGCAGTGCTCAGAAACTCGACGCCCACCGGTTCCGGGTCCGGGCTCGAAACTTTGTCGGGTGGCGGAATTTTGGTGGGCTTGGCTTCCATGATTTCTCTCCTGATACGAACCGATTATCCGACGCACCTATGCACGGGTGCCAGCGTCGAATCTTTTTTTAACGCTTTGTTGCAATAACGGCACACACGAAGAGACTTTTTAGGCCTGCCGATCAAAATCAATCGATTGAAAGCCGCGCCCGCCTCGTCACGCCAGCAGCCAGTCTGCCCAACACCGACGACCCCGTGTGTGGCCCGCCGTACGTGGCTTTGACGCGCATGCGACGGACTTCGCCGACTCCCAGGGTTTTCCCCGTCGCTTTCAGTCGAGTTAATGCGGACCGAAGCGGCGCGTCCCGTGATCCTGCAATAGCGCGCGGATCGTTTCGTTGATTCACGACAAAGAAATGCAGCATGTCCGATTTTGCTGTCTCGATCGGACGATGCCCGAGCGGCAAGCGCCGAGCGCGCGATACCGCCCGGTGAGCCGGACGCGCATCGCGCGTGAAGTCAAAGCGGGAACGTTCAAATAGAGAAGTCGCTGTGCGCTATTTGGCTTCTTGCGGTGCCGGCACATGCACGGGGCGATCGAACGTCTGCGGCTTGCTGACGACATCCACGTGACCGTGAATCCGCGCCTGATGTCCGTCCGCGAACATGTAGTAGGGGAACGGCTTTGCCGGTGCCGAGGCCGCGTCGAGCCGGGCCGCGAGTTCGGGTGCGAGCGTGAAGTCGAGCGCTGCCATCGAGTCGCGCAGTTGCTCGGGCTTCGTCGCGCCGACGATGATGCTCGACACGCCGCGGCGCGTATGCAGCCAGTTCAGCGCGACCTGCGCCATCGGCCGGCCAGCTTCACGCGCGACAGCCTCGAGCTCGGCCACGATGGCGAAGTTGCGCGGCGTCAGCTTATCGAATCCGGGCGGCGGCGTGCCGCCTCCGCTTTGCGCGAGCACCGTGTCGAGCCGCCCGCTTTGGCCTGCACCGCGCTCCGACGGTTTGTACTTACCGGAGAGCAGACCCATCGCAAGCGGGCTCCAGGGCACGATACCCATGCCGAGCTCGGCGGCAAGATCGGCGAACTCGAGTTCGGCATGGCGCTCGACGAGCGAGTATTCGAGCTGGAGCGCCGCCACCGGTTCGAAGCCGCGCCACTGCGCAAGCGTCTGGGCACGCGCCGCAAACCATGCGGGCGTGTCGGACAGCCCGACATAGCGGACTTTGCCCGCGCGCACCGCGTCGTCCATTGCGCGCATCACTTCATCGACCGGCGTCATCCGGTCCCAGGTATGGACGTAGTACAGATCGATGTAGTCGGTCCCGAGCCGCTTCAGCGAACCGTCGAGCGCACGCATCAGATTTTTGCGGTGATTGCCGCCGGCGTTCGGATTGCCCGCTTGCGCGTTGTAGCTGTACTTCGTCGCGATCACGAGCCGATCACGCAAACCGCGCGCGCCGACGAAGCGCCCGAGCCATTGTTCGCTGGTGCCGTTCGTATACAGATCGGCCGTATCGATGAAGTTGCCGCCTTCATCGACATAGAGGTCGAACAGCCGTTGCGCCGCGGCTTCGTCGGCGCCCCAGCCCCATTCCGTACCGAACGTCATCGTACCGAGCGAGATCGGCGAAACGCGCAGGCCCGAGCGGCCGAGC
>CBJMQH010000441.1:0-4678 GCA_966431825.1 uncultured Trinickia sp. | reverse complement strand
CGGCCACGCCTGCCGCACAAACCGCATCCCGACGGCGCCTCGGGCGCGCAGGCCCTCGCGCCATCGCGCGAAACGCCGAACAACGGCGACGCCGCGACCGCCAATACGCCGGCCCACGCCGGCGCCGACGATTAAACCGGAAAGAAGGAGAAAGGCATGCAATTCGACAAGCGCGCCTGGCTCGAACGCCTGAAAAAGCTGTTCGTAGGTTTCGACCGTCCGCTCGCGCTGACGGTGTTTCTGCTGCTTTGCGTCGGCATCGTGACGCTCTACAGCGCAAGCATCGACGTGCCGGGTCGCGTAGAGGATCAGGTCCGCAACATCATTCTGACGTTCGTGCTGATGTGGGGGCTCTCGACGATCCCGCCGAATACGATCATGCGTTTCGCCGTACCGCTCTATACGTTCGGCATTGCGTTGCTCGTGGGCGTGGCGCTGTTCGGTATCACGAAGAAGGGCGCAAAACGCTGGATCAATGTCGGCGTGGTCATCCAGCCGTCCGAGATCCTCAAGATCGCCACGCCGTTGATGCTCGCCTGGTACTACCAGCGGCGCGAAACAGCGATGCGCTGGTACGACTTCGTCGTCGGCTTCCTGATCCTGATGCTCCCCGTCGGACTCATCGCCAAGCAGCCCGATCTCGGCACCGCCGTGCTCGTGTTCGCGGCCGGCCTCTTCGTCATCTATCTCGCGGGGCTTTCGTTCAAGCTGATCGTGCCGGTTCTCGCTGCCGGCGTGATCGCCATCGCATTGATCGCCACGTTCCAGGACAAGATCTGCCAGCCGCAGGTCCAATGGCCGCTGATGCACGATTATCAGAAGCATCGTATCTGCACGCTGCTCGATCCGACGTCCGACCCGCTCGGCAAGGGCTTCCACACGATCCAGGCGGTGATCGCGATCGGCTCCGGGGGCCCGCTCGGCAAGGGCTGGCTCAAGGGCACCCAAGCGCACCTGGACTTCATTCCCGAGAAGCACACCGATTTCATCTTCGCCGTCTTTGCCGAGGAGTTCGGGCTCGCGGGCGAAATCGTCCTGCTCGTGCTCTACACCGCGCTCATCGCACGCGGCCTTTTCATCGCCGCCAACGGCGCGACGCTGTTCGGCCGGCTGCTGGCCGGCTCACTGACGATGGCGTTCTTCACCTACGCGTTCGTCAACGTCGGAATGGTGAGCGGCGTCCTGCCCGTCGTGGGCGTACCGCTGCCGTTCATGAGCTACGGCGGCACGGCGCTGACCACGCTCGGCATCGCGGTCGGACTCATCATGAGCGTTGCACGTCACAAGCGGCTCATGAAGAGCTGAGCCCTTGGCGGCGCGGCCGGCGGCTCGCCGGGCTGCGCCCCTTGAGGTCGCTTATTGCGAAGCAGGCGATGGGGTGGTCGCCGCACCTTTGGCGTGCCGCTTCACTTCGTCGGCCAGTGCGCGGCTCAGTTGCTGGTACTTTTCGCGGGCAACCGGGTCTCCCTGAGCCGCCGCAGCCGCGTAATACGCACGCGCGATGTTCAGGTTGCGCGCGACGCCGTCGCCGCCGCGCTCGTAAAACGAGCCCGCCACGTACTGCGCCGTCATGTCGCCGCCCTCGGCCGCCTTCTTGTACCAGTAAAACGCCTGCTTGTTGTCGCGCGGCGTCCCGCGGCCGTCCAGGAACTGATTGGCAAGCGCGAGTTCGGCCTGAATGTGGCCCTGCGCGGCGGCCTTCAAAAACCACCGGTGCGCTTCGGTCGGATTGCGCGCGACGAAATCGCCATCGTCGTACATCTTCCCGTAGACGTATTGCGCATGCGACATCTTCGCGTCGGCGGCCTTGCGCAGCCACTTGCGCCCTTCCTCGGGACTCGCGGCCGTGCCCTCCCCGTTCAGCAGCATCATCGCGTAGTTGAACGCCGCAAGCCGGTTGCCGCGCTCGGCAGCCGCATGAAAGCCGCTCAGCGCCGCAGCGAAATTGCCCGCGTTGTAATCGGCCACGGCCGCTTGCGTCTGCGGATCGTCCTGCGGCACGGCGGCCGGCTTGTCGGCTTGCTTGGCTGCTGCCCCGTCCGCTTTCCCCGCGGTTTGCTTCCCGGACTGCGCGCTCGTGTCGGCGTACGCGTTACCGGACGGCGCCGCCAGCGTCGCCGCGAGTCCGGCCGTCAGTGCGCACGCTGCAAACGCGCCGGCGATGGATGCTCGAATTGTCATGACCGAACCTCCTGCAATGCCGCACGCGTCGCCCGCACGAGCCACATGACGTCTGCCGCCAACGCAATGAAACGGAACCCCATTTCCCGATACTGCCGCGCACTGGCGACGTCGAGCGCGAAGATTCCGCTCGCGATGCCGGTGGTCTGCGCAGCGGCGGCCACGCGTGCGATCGCGGCCTGCACATCGGGATGTTTTCCATCGCCCAAGTGCCCGAGGCTCGCAGCGAGATCGGCCGGCCCGACGAAAAGACAGTCGACGCCCGGTGTCGCAGCGATGGACTCGAGTTCGTCGAGCGCGCGCGCCGATTCGATCTGAACGATCGTCGCAATCTGATCGTTCGCCCCTTGCACGTAGTCGCGCCGCGCACCGAACGCGGCGGCGCGCACGAGTCCGGCGACACCGCGCAACCCGTCGGGCGTGCCGGCACACGGAAAGCGCGTGAGACGAACGGCCTGCGCCGCCGCCTCGGCCGACTCGATATTCGGGAACATCAGCGTGCGTGCGCCCGCATCGAGCGCACGCCTCACGAGACAGCCCTCCGATGCAGGAAACCTGACGATCGCCTCTGTCGGCAAATGCGCCACCGCGATGGCGCGCAGTTGGGCCGTCACGTCGGCGGCGTCGTTGGGGGCGTGCTCCATATCGATACAGAGCCAGTCGAAGCCCGCATGGGCCAGGGCTTCGGCCACATCTGGGCTGCAAAGAGACAGCCAGAGCCCGTAAAGCGGCTCGGCCTGCCGCAATCGTTCCTTGATCGGATTCGTGAACGCGCTCATCGCCTCCCCCCTCTCTCGTGCCGGCGCACCGGGTCGACCGACGAAAAGGCCGGTCACGGCGCGGGCTTGTCTCATTCGAGTGTTTGTCGCGGGTCGCCCTGTTTTATGACAAGGCCTATTGCACGATCATACGCGCGCCAAAATCGCCGCGTGAGAGGCGTATCGAAACCGGGGCCGGCGGCGAGTGCGGTGTGAGCGGGGAACCAGACGAAATGCCCGGTGGCCGGGCGCGGCGCCGGATCCTCAGGCGCCGCGGGTGAAGTCCGCCCAGCAATTGGGCGTTTCGTACAGGCGAACTTTGGCGAGCCGCAGGTCGACGCCGTAGTGTGCATCGTAGACCTGCGCGAGTGTCTCGAACGCGATCGCAGCCAGGTTCTCGACGGTCGGAATCCGGTCAAGGACCACGGTCTTGTGCCCAGGCATCGAATCGAGGAATTCGCGCACGCGCACGTCGCCCTCGTAGACGAGGAATGCATGATCCCAACGGCTGACGAGATGTTCCATCGCGAGCGCCTTCACGTCGGCGAAATCCATGACCATGCCGCGGTCCGAGGCGCCTTCGGTGTCGACGACCTGACCGCACAGCGTGATCTCGAGCACATAGCGGTGCCCGTGCAGGTTCCGGCATTGGCTGCGGTGGTCTGGAATGCGGTGTCCCGCGTCGAATTCGAGTTTTCGGGTGATCGTCAGCACGGCGGGGCTCAGGGAATATTCAGGTACTTATGGGTTTGCATCGACAGCCGCCACTGCGGGTGCCGCTTGCACCAGTCGATCGCCAGCCGCGTGTTGATCTCGCGCGACGGCCCGTCCATCGGCTGCACGAGGAAATGCTGGAAATCGAGCCGCGCGTAGTCGTCGAGCCGCTGATTGTCCTGCGGCACGACGACCTTCAGTTCATTGCCCTTCGTGACGACGAGCGGCGCATCCGCCTTCGGACTCACACAGATCCAATCGATGGACTCGAGCACCGGCAGCGAACCGTTTGTCTCGATCGCCACCTCGAAGCCGGCCGCGTGCAGCGCATCGACGAGCGGCGCATCCATTTGCAGCATCGGCTCGCCGCCCGTGCAGACGACGAACCGGTGCGCTTCGCCGGCCGGCCACAGCGATCCGATCGTCGCGGCGAGTTCATCCGCCGATCGATATTTGCCGCCCCGCTCGCCATCGGTGCCGACGAAATCGGTGTCGCAGAAGCGGCAGACAGCCGCTTCGCGATCCTCCTCGCGCCCGGACCAGAGGTTGCAGCCGGCAAAGCGGCAGAAGACGGCCGGGCGGCCGGCATTCGCGCCTTCCCCCTGCAACGTGTAGAAAATTTCCTTTACCGCGTACGTCATACTGCCTTGTTCCGTCGAAAACGCCGATGCCGGTCTGGGCCCAGCCCTGACGCGAAGCGGCGCCGGCCGCCCTTCGCGGGGAGTTATGCAGGCTGCGCCACCTGCTCGCCCGCGAGGAATGCCTCATAGCCACGCTTGCGCAGGCGGCATGCCGGACATTCGCCGCAGCCGAAGCCCCAGGCGTGCAGTTCGGCGCGCTCGCCCACGTAGCAGGTGTGCGTCTCGACGCGCACGAGTTCGACGAGCGCCTCACCGCCGAGCTGCGCGGCGAGCCGCCACGTATCGGCCTTGTCGAGCCACATGAGCGGCGTCTCGACGACGAACCGCTGGTCCATCCCGAGATTGAGCGCCACCTGCAGCGCCTTCATCGTGTCGTCGCGGCAG
>CBJMQH010000440.1:0-4703 GCA_966431825.1 uncultured Trinickia sp. | reverse complement strand
CGCAGCGCGAAACACTTCTTGCCGAGCAGCGCGTTGCCGCCGTAGCCCGAGCCGAAGCTCCAGATCTCGCGCGCTTCGGGGAAGTGGACGATGTACTTGGTCGGGTTGCAGGGCCAGGGCACGTCAGCTTGGCCGTCGGCCAGCGGCGCGCCGACCGAATGGACGCATGGCACGTAGGTGCCGTGCGCGCCGAGGACGTCGAATACAGCGCGGCCCATGCGCGTCATGATGCGCATGTTGACGACGACGTAGGGGCTGTCCGTCAGTTCGATGCCGATATGGGCGATCGGCGAGCCGAGCGGGCCCATCGAGAACGGCACGACGTACATCGTGCGGCCCCGCATGGCGCCGTCGAAGAGGCCATCGAGCGTCGTGCGCATTTCCGACGGTTCGACCCAGTTGTTCGTGGGGCCGGCGTCCTCGCGATGCGTCGAGCAGATGAACGTGCGGTCTTCGACACGGGCGACGTCGGAAGGATCGGAGCACGCGAGGTAGGAATTCGGGCGCTTTTGCGGGTTGAGCCGCTTGAGCGTGCCGGCGGCAACCATTTGTGCGCAAAGGCGATCGTGTTCTTCCTGCGAGCCGTCACACCAGACGACGCGATCGGGCTTGGTCAGCGCGGCGACGCGCTGGACCCAATCGATGAGGCCACGGTGTTTGACGTAGGCGGGCGCTTCAATTGTTTCGGCGCCTCCAATGGCGGAATGATTCATCGAGCAGTCTCCGTTTTGTGATCGTGGAAAGGGAAACGGTCAAAGCTCGCTGACGCTGCGGGCGAGAGGCACGTAGGCGCGCGTACGTTGCGCGCGCGAACGAGTGAGCGGTCAGGAGCAAAAAGGGGTGCCGCGCGAAATGCGCGCGCGTGCAAACAGCGGCTTGCGCGTTGGCGCGACAAGCTGTTAAAAAGAGGCGGTCCTGCCTGCGGTTTGGCCTCGGATCTGCCGGAAAGACTGCAGTGAGCATCGTGACGACGGGCGTTGCATCGCTCATGCCAGGGTTGTATTCCGTGACAGGTTGGAACCGACAAGGATATCACCTCGTCTATTGCATACATCGTGCACTGCAAAACCATCCCAGCCTATGAAGATTGCCATCCTTGACGACTACCAGGACGCTGTCCGCAAACTCGATTGTTTTCAGATGCTTGCCGGCCATGACGTCAAGGTGTTCAACAACACTGTGCGCGGCCTGGGTCAGCTGGCGAGCCGGCTGACCGAGGTCGACGGCCTCGTGCTGATTCGGGAACGTACGCGTGTGACATCGCAGCTGCTCGACAAGTTGCCTCATCTTCGGATGATTAGTCAGACCGGTAAGGTTTCCAGCCATATCGACCTCGACGCCTGTACGGAGCGCGGCATCGCCGTGCTGGAAGGCGTCGGCTCGCCGATTGCCCCCGCGGAGCTGACGTGGGCGCTGATTATGGCGGCGCAGCGTCGCATTCCCCAGTATGTGGCGAATTTGAAGCAAGGCGCCTGGCAACAATCCGGGTTGAAGACGTCGGCGCTGCCGCCGAACTTCGGACTCGGACAGGTGCTGCGTGGGCAAACCCTCGGCATTTGGGGCTACGGCAGGATCGGGCGGCTCGTGGCCGGCTTCGGTAAGGCGTTCGGCATGCGCGTGATCATCTGGGGCCGCACCCATTCGCTCGAAGCGGCGAAGGCCGATGGCTACGAGGTCGCCGCCAGCCGCGAGGCGTTGTTCGAAGAGAGCGATGTGCTGTCGTTGCACCTGCGTCTGCATGAAGACACGCACGGCATCGTCAAGCAGACCGATCTCATGCGCATGAAACCGACGGCGCTTTTCGTCAACACAAGCCGCGCGGAACTGCTCGAAGAGAATGCGCTGATCAATGCGCTTTCGCATAACCGGCCCGGCATGGTGGCCGTCGATGTGTACGAGAGCGAGCCGATTCTTCAGGGGTATAGCCTGTTGCGGCTCGAGAACGTGATTTGCACGCCGCACATCGGCTATGTCGAGCGCGAAAGCTACGAGCTGTACTTCAGCGCCGCGTTCAAGAACATCCTGGCTTTCGACGAAGGCGACACGTCGAGCGTCGTCAACCCCGAGGCGTTGAGCGTCGTGCGGCGGCGTTGAACGGTGTCGATCTCGCACCGATGACGGTTCAAACCTGCGCGACGGGCTCGACGAGTTCGGGCAGCTTGCGCAGGAATGCTTCGCCGTCGGCGCGGCCGAGGTCGTATGCGGGGCGCATCAGCGCCGGCTGCGTGTAGTCCCAGCTCGAGATCGGGACCTTGCTCGACGGTTGGACGTAGAGGCGCTGCTGGTTGCCGTTAGCGAGCGCGAACATTTGTGGGCGCGGGTAGCGGCGCGTGACCATGACGAGGACCCGCCCTGGTGATGCGTCGAGGGCACCGACGGGCACGTTGTCGACCATGCCGCCGTCGAGGACGGGACGCCCACCGCGACGCAGGACGGGGGTGAACGGCGGCGTGCACGACGATTGGAGGATCAGGTCGGCGAGCGCCTCGACGGTGTCGCAGTCCTGCACGCGGACGAACTCGGGACGAAAACCGATGGCTTGGCCGAGTGTCGGGTGCAGCGTTTTGCGGACGTGCTTTTCGATGTTGTAGGCGATGAGGCCGGCCGCGACCGACGTGCGCGCGCCGAGCCAGCGCGGCACGTGTGAGACGCCTACGCGGATTTCGGGTGCGTGCTTGAGGGCGTCGAAGTGGTCGCCGTAGATGTCGAGCAGGGCCCGCCGGTAAATCTTGTAATGGGGGAAGACCGTTGCGCCACGGCGCCAGAGGTTGCCCCAGTAGGCGTTCTTCGTGTTGTGTTTGAGCGCGGTCTCGTAGTAGCGCATGACCCATTCGGCGTCGCGCGTGTAGAGCATGCATGCGGTGGCCGCGCCGGCCGAGATGCCGGCGATCACGCGTGGCGCGAGCCCGATTTCGGGTTGGACGACATTCCAGAAGCCGGCTTGCCACCAGCAGCGGTTGCCGCCGCCTGCGAACACGACTTGATCGAACATGATGCTGGATTCCTTTCTGATGCCTGGCGGGTGCCGTGATGCTTTGTGCTGACGGGCTCTGCGACGCTTGAGGGCTTGCGTCTTCAGTTGGTCAACGCGTAGGTCGTCGTGGCGTGCACGGCCATTTTCCCTTCTTCGTCGAACAGTTCGACTTCGCCGAACACGAGGTTGCGGCCCATGCGCAGTACGCGCGCGGTGACGAGCACGTCGCCTTTGCGGACGGCGCGCATGAAGCTGATATTGAGCGAGACGGTCGTCATGGGTCGGAATTCGCCGAGCGCGGCGGAGATGGCGACGATCATGGCGGTGTCGGCTGCGGCCATGAAGACCTGACCGCAAATCACGCCGCCTGAATGGCGGAACTCTCCCGAGAAGGGCAGGCGCAGCGTGGCGCTGTCGTCGGTGACGGCAACGGGCTGAAGGGCGAGCGAGCGGACCCAGGGCGCAAGCACGCGCTCGAGCAGTGCGAGAATGGCGTTTTCGTTCATTGTTTGCCTCCTTGCAACGGCTGACGCCGTGCGCGGCTTATCGGTGCGGCTTGTTGTGGCGCCATCATACCGGGCAGGCAACCGTCTGATGTTTACGGGCGCTCGGGTGGAGGCCCTCGTCGACCCAGTTTGAGAATTTTTTAGGAAAATGACGAAAGGGGGTAGACAAGCCAGGAAAACTCCCCCATAATTCGCAGTCTGTTGGGGCGTTAGCTCAGTTGGTAGAGCAGCGGACTCTTAATCCGTAGGTCGAGTGTTCGAGTCACTCACGCCCCACCAAAGAAATCAAGCACTTAGCCCACCTTTTAGGTGGGCTTTTTGCTTTCTGGCCATTTATTGCTGCAATTCTGCTGTACTGGAAATTTGCAGCAAACCTCCTGCACTTGCTGTTCATGGTGCTGTGGCAACGCTACACTTTATTTTGGGAGTAGCGTTCGCATGGCAACAATCAACAATCGTGGTCCCCACCAATGGCAAGCCACGGTCCGACGCAAGGGATACCCTTCGCAGTCGGAAACCCACAGAACCAAAGCCCGGGCAGAAGCCTGGGCACGCGAAGTCGAATCACAAATGGACGCGGGCACCTTCCGCGACCGCCGGGTTCTTGCCGGGGTGACTCTCGGTGATGCGCTCGAACGGTATCTGACGACCGTCACCACGCAAAAGCGCGGACAGACATCGGAAAGTAACCGCATCAAGCAACTCCAGCGCCATCCGTTGGCCCAGCGTCTCATGTCCAGCCTCCAGGCCACGGACTTCGCCAGCTATCGAGACCAACGCCGGACTCAGGTCGGTCCAAACACCGTGCGCCTGGAACTGGCCGTGCTTTCGCATCTGTACACCATCGCAATCAAAGAATGGAGCTGGCCGCTGACGCACGAGCCGAAAAACGTGTCGAAGCCCAAACCGGAAGAGGGCCGCGAGCGCCGACTCGAAGGCGATGAAGAACAGCGCCTGCGGGCAGCGGTTCACCGCCCGAAGGCACGTTCCGCTATCTGGCTGGAAGCCTGCATCGACCTTGCACTGGAAACCGGCATGCGCGCTGGCGAAATCCTGACTCTCACCTGGGACCAGGTTGACTTCGACCAATGCTGCGCGCGGCTGGAGAAAACGAAGAACGGCAGCCGCCGCACGGTCGGTCTGACACACAAGGCGGTGAACGTGCTCCAGAAACTTCCCCGCACCGGCGCGACTGTCATCACCAACTTCTACGACACTTCTGG
>CBJMQH010000439.1:0-4710 GCA_966431825.1 uncultured Trinickia sp. | reverse complement strand
GGTTAGTCATGAACGTAGGTCTCGTAGGTTGGCGCGGCATGGTCGGCAGCGTCCTCATGCAACGCATGCAGGAAGAAGGCGATTTCGACCTCATCGAACCGGTGTTTTTCAGCACCAGCAACGCGGGCGGCAAGGCGCCGTCGTTCGCCAAGAACGAGACCACGCTCAAAGACGCATCGAGCATCGACGACCTTTCGAAGTGCGATGTCGTCATCACCTGCCAAGGCGGCGACTACACGAACGAAATTTTCCCGAAGCTGCGCTCGGCCGGCTGGAACGGCTACTGGATCGACGCGGCCTCGTCGCTGCGCATGAAGGATGACGCCGTGATCGTGCTCGATCCCGTCAACCTCGATGTGATCAAGGACGCGCTCGTCAAGGGTACGAAGAACTTCATCGGCGGCAATTGCACCGTCAGCCTGATGCTGATGGCGCTCGGCGGCTTGTTCCGCGAAAACCTCGTCGACTGGATCACGGCCATGACTTACCAGGCCGCTTCCGGCGCAGGCGCGCAGAACATGCGCGAATTGCTCTCGCAAATGGGCACGCTGCATGGCGCCGTGAAGGAGCAACTGGCTGACCCGTCGTCGGCGATCCTCGACATCGACCGCCGCGTGCTCGCCACGATGAACAGCGACGCCATGCCGACCGACCACTTCGGCGTCCCGCTGGCCGGCTCGCTGATCCCCTGGATCGACAAGGATCTCGGCAACGGCATGTCCAAGGAGGAGTGGAAGGGCGGCGCCGAAGCGAACAAGATCCTCGGCAAGCCGGCCATGGGCCAATCGGGTTCGGTCCCCGTCGACGGTCTGTGCGTGCGCATCGGCGCGATGCGCTGCCACTCGCAGGCCCTCACGATCAAGCTCACGAAGGACGTGCCGCTCGACGAAGTCAACGCGATCCTCGCGTCGGCCAACGATTGGGTCAAGGTCGTGCCGAACGAGCGCGAAGCGTCGATGCGCGATCTGTCGCCCGCCGTGGTCACCGGCACGCTGACAGTACCCGTCGGCCGCGTGCGCAAGCTCGCGATGGGCGGCGAATATCTGTCGGCGTTCACGGTCGGCGACCAGCTGCTGTGGGGCGCTGCGGAGCCGCTGCGCCGCATGCTGCGCATCCTGCTCGACAAGTAATACCGTCGCCCGCTTCGCCGTGTAATGGCGTTGTAGGGTGAGCTAACGTAAACTACGCGTTTGGCGACGCGTAGCACGATCGAAAGGCGTCGCACGTTGCGGCGCCTTTTTCGTTTGCTGTCCTGAATCTTGCCTTCTCCGACTCGTCACTACCGTTCCAATCGACAGCCAGCTTCGCGCCTCGGCGCGCCAGACATCCCGATGACACAACGTTTTACGCTTGACGCACTTGTCCGACGCCGGCTTGCCGCGCTCACCCCGGTTCGTGCCGAGGCGCTTGCCGCGTTGCTTGCTTTCGCGCTCGCGGCTGGATTCGCAGCGCCTTCGGCCTACGCTGCAGAGCCGGCACCTGCCGCTGCCGGCGCGACGGCGGGCGCACCCGCGGCAACAGCAGCGACGCAGATGACGGTCAAGCCCGGCCAATCGCTGAACGACATTGCGGTCGCCGTGACGCAGTCGCACGACAAAACCGTACTCGGTCGAGCGGCCAGGGCGATCTTCGATGCGAATCCGGCGGCGTTCATGCGCGGCGATCCGAGCCTCATGAAGCTCGGTGCCGTCCTGAACGTGCCGCCGCTCGATGCCACCGGTGCGGTCGTCAAAGCACCGGCGCAGCCCGCGGTTGCCGCGCCGGCCTCCGCAGGCGCGCCTAGCGGTGCGTCCAAACCCGCCGCTAACACGGTACCTGGCGGGCAGGCATCGGCGCCTGCCGGCAACGCGAACGTCAAACCCGTGCCCGCTGTACCGAGCCCGGCCTCCGCCAGCGCGGCGCCCGCAAGCGCGACGCCTTCCGTACCGGCCGCACCGCGTGTCCAGTCCCCGACGACTCCCGCGCCGGCGGTTCAGCCGAATGCGGCGTCGCAGACGGGTTCGGCTGGTGGTCATGCATGGACCGGCGCGATTCAACCTGCGCCTGCGCCCGCGGTGCCGCAACCATCGCCTGTTTCGGCAGCGTCCGCTGCAGCTGCGTCGGGCGTCGCCAGCGCGCCGGGCGCCGTCGGTGCGAGCGTGCCTGCGGCGACCGCAGTGCCGGCGGCCAGCGGCGTCAGTGCGGCGAGCGGCGCAGCAGAAGCGCCCGGCGCGTCGAGCGTCAAGCCCGCGCAGCCCGCTATGCCCGTGCAGGGTGGCATTCCCGCTTCCGCGGCTGCGGTCTCCGGAACGGCGCCCGCCTCGGCGGCCGGTGCATCGGCCGCGCACGTATCCAGCCTGCAGCAACTGCTGACGCTCAAGAATCGCGTCCTGAAGGAGTGGCAGCAGCACGGATTCAGCTCGTCCGCGCAGCGTCAAGGCGGCGTGAGCGGTGCGAATAACGGTGCCGCGGCAGGCGGTCAAGGTGGCGCTGCCGCTGGCGGCGCGGCGCGACAAGGCGGTGCCGCCGACCAGCAATTCGTCGGCTTCGGCGGTCTGGGGCTGACATTGTCGCGCGCGACGATCGCCATCGCGGGCGCCGTGGCGGCAGCCATCATGGCGGTCCTGGTCGTCCTGCTCGGCGCGCTGTTGCTGGGTCGGCGCAAGCGGCGCGCCGTCGTCGCGGCTGCCGCCGATATCGATGCGATGCCGACGAAGGGCGAAGCGTCCGCGCAGGGATCGTTGACGGGGCTTCCCCCGGCAGATGCGGCGCAAGACCCGCTGGAAGCCGAGTACCTCGCGGCGCTGGCGCGTACGCCGACCAGCAAGCGCGCGCTGATGGGCCTCGCCGGGCACTATGCCGAACGGCGCAACGTAACGGGCTTCGACGAGATCGCCCAGCGCATCTGGCATCTGACGGGCGGACGAGGCCCGAATTGGGACCATGTGGCCGTGTTGGGGCGCCAGCTCGACCCGGATAATCCGTTGTTCGCCGGTGCACCCGATCAAGCGGGCGATGCGGTGACGTCGATCGGCTCAGCGGCGCAGGCGGCCGTACAGGCCGAGACCGGGGATGCGCGTCCTTCCGAGCCGGCTGTACCGGTTGCGGACCAGCGTGAGGATCGCGCGCACAACGCCGTCGAGGTACCGGCCGCGAAGGCCGACGCGGCACCCTCGGCCGCTGCTCCGGCGGCGCGTGCGGACGCGACCGAGCCCGAGCTCGCTCCAACCAAGGCAGCCGAAGTCGGTGAGCCGATCTCACCTGCCGAGGATGAAGCGGCCGCGTCGAAGTTCGAGCAAGAGACGGTGCCGGAACCTGCGGCGGCCGCGAACGTGGAGCCGGAAGGACTGCCGGCCGATACGCATGACACGGTAGCGCCTGACGCTGCACACGCAGAACCCGTCGCGCCGCAGCCGGCACCGGCGGTCGAGCCGCCGGTCGAACCGCACGCGCTGACCGACGAGGCCGGCCCGGATGCGGCAGAAGCGATCGCGCCCGAGGCCGAACCGGCAGCGCGGGGAGAGCAGGCGGATGCGCACGCGCTCGAACCGGCGGCCGAGCACGTGGCCGAACCGCTGCCGAAGCACGAGGCAGAACCGGCTGCAGTACATCATGACGAAGCTGCGGCGGCGCAGCCGACGCATGAGCCGGACCAGCAGTTGCCCGCCGACGCGGTGGCTGCGCTGGAGAATCTGGACATGGGTTTGCCGCCGCGGGCGGAGCCGGCTCATGAGGTGTTGGTCCCTACGGCGGATGACGCCGAGCCTGCGGCTCATCATCCGCATGCTCAAGAATCGCAGCATGACGAACTGGACGAGGACGAAGACGCGGCAGCACGTCCGGTCGGCGAGACGATCGAACACGGCGTGGCTGGGCCGGCTGCTGTCGCCGGCCTGGGGGCTGCGCCGTTCGGCGCGCTGAATCTCTCATTCGACCTCGACTTGCCTGCAGGAGCGGGCGAGCCGGCGCAGGCGTCGCCGGTGCCGACGTTCACCCCGGAACAGCTCGCGAAGATTGCGCGTAACAAGCTCGAACTGGCGAGCGAGTACATTGCGCTCGGCGATCTGGGCGGTGCGCGCACGTTGCTGCACGAGGTCATCGAGTCGAACGATGCCGACACGCGTGACGAAGCGCACGCGCTGCTCGCGACGCTCGCACCGCTTTCCTGACGCCCGCTGACGATGCGTATCGCCCTGGGGGTTCAATACGACGGTACGGCGTTTTGCGGCTGGCAGTCGCAGCCGCACGGCAAGACGGTGCAGGACGCGCTCGAGCGAGCGTTGCGCGAGTTCGCGTGTACGCCGCTGCAGACGGTCGTGGCCGGCCGCACCGACACGGGGGTGCACGGTCTTGGCCAAGTCGTGCATTTCGACACCGAATTGACGCGTGCCGAATTTTCGTGGGTCCGCGGCACGAACGCGTTCTTGCCGCAGACCGTCGCGGTGCTGTGGGCGAAGACGATGCCCGACACGTTTCATGCACGCTTTTCGGCGTTCGAGCGCACCTATTACTACGTGCTCTACGTGAACCCCGTTCGTTCGCCCATGCTGGCCGGACGCGCGGGTTGGGTGCACGTGCCGCTCGACGTCGAGGCGATGCGCGCGGCCGCGGCGTGCCTGATCGGCGAGCACGATTTCTCGGCGTTTCGCTCATCCGAGTGCCAGGCAAAGACGCCGATCAAAAATCTTTATCACATCGACATCCGGGCAGCCGGCGACCTGATTCATTTCC
>CBJMQH010000438.1:0-4711 GCA_966431825.1 uncultured Trinickia sp. | reverse complement strand
GCGAATCGATCTGCGACGGATCGTTATAGAACTGCTGCATGGCCTTCATGCCTTCGTCGGCCATTTCCTTCGTCATGTCGCGGTCGTAGAACTGCGCAATGCCGCCCCGCGTCGACGAAAGAATCTGGAAGCCGATGCGCGAGATCGGGTCCTCAGGCTCGGGCGATTTGCTGTTCGCCGACAACGAGCCGAGCCCGGCCGCGAGCTTTGCGCCGATCTCCGGCGTTTCGGTGAACGCCAGGAACGCCCGCGCCTGATCCTTGTTCTTGGCCTTCGCAGGAATATTGAGCGTCTCGACCGGACCGTCCTCGGCCGTCGGCACGTTCGCATCGATGATGGGGAAGCGGAAGTAGCTCATGTTCTGCTTCATGTTCGCCGGGAAACCGCCCGTGATGAACGTGCCCATCAGCATCATCGCGGCCTTGCCCTGGAACAGGAACGGCTGCGCAGCATCAAGATCGTAGGACAGCGAATTGTCGATGAAGTCGTGATCGTCGATGAGCTGCTTCCACGTCGTGTAGACCTTCTTCACGCGCGCATCGGTGTACGGCACTTCGCCGGCCATCAGCTTCTGGTGAAATGCGTTACCGTTCAAACGCAGATCGAGGTAGTCGAACCAGCCGGCCAGCGTCCACGCATCGCGCCCTGCGACCGCGATCGGCGTGATGCCGGCGGCCTTCAGTTTGCGGCACGCATCGAGGAATTGGTCCCACGTCTTCGGCTCGGCGTCGATGCCGGCCTTCTGGAACAGGTCCTTCCGATAGAACATGCCCCACGAGTAGTAGACCGTCGGCGCCGCGTACTGCTTGCCCTTGTACGACGAAGCTTCCTTCGTCGACGCATAGGTCTCGCTCCAGCCGTTTTTCGCCCAATCGCTGGAGAGGTCATCGAACAGACCGCGCCTCGCGTAATAGGCCATGCGCTCGCCGTCGTGCCAGTTGACGATGTCCGGTGCGACGGTCGTGAGCCAGTTCGGCAACTGCACCTTGTAAGCCTCTTCGTCGACGAACGCGAGCTTCACGTCCACGTCGGGATGCGCCTTCTTGAACGCGTCGACGGTCTCCTGCCAGACCGCACGTTGGCTCGCTCCCTTGAACGCGATATTGATCGAGAGCGTACTCGCCTGCGCCGCCCCGGCGATGCACGACGCGCCCGCCGCAACGGCAAACAGAACCGCCGCCGTCGCGCTGCGCAACCTCAGTGACTTGAGCCTCATCGTTGTCTCCTTCGTCGTTGGAATTGCTGTCTGACTACCCTGATGCTTCACACGGCGGCCGTCAGGCCGTCCGATATGCCGCGACACCCTGCGCCTCGACCGAGCGCGTACCGATGACGAAGGCGGCGTCGTCCACGCCGTCGATCGTATAGGTACGCGGTCCATAGTTGAACACATAGGTCAGCGCGCCGCGACGGCTGACCCGCACGCCTTCGTCCAGCACCTCGACCGCGAGCCCCGCCGCCGCCGCGATCCGAGCGAAAATCGAAGTCGTGAGCGCCGCGTCGAACACCGTCGCAAAGTAGTGAGCCGCGCCATGGCGCACATAGGCTGGGTGACCGTCGTTGAACGTCGCGCATACCTCGCTGCCTGCTGCCTCGTCGCCCTCCAGTGCAACGAGGTCGCGCCAGTGACGGCCGAAGCCCTCGGCGCGCGTGCCGCCGAGCCCGTCGCCGATGCTGACGGGTTCGGTCACATTGGGGCGGAGCGATTCGACGCGCCAGACCCGGATCGGCAGCAACTGCGTCAGCGGACCGGGCGGGAGGTTCTCGGGAATGCTGAGCGAGCGGGTCTTCGAACCGGTACGCGGACCCAGCACCACTTGCGCGCCGGAACGAGCCAGCCGGGCCGCCAAGTCGTCGGGCACGACCGGCAACGGCGGCACGACGATCATGCGATAACCGTCGAGCGGCGCATCGGCCGGCACGATGTCGACATCGAGCCCGAGCCCACGCAGGGCCGAGTAGTACTCGAAGGCGAAGCGCGGGTAATGGAAATCGGCGCCCTGCGGATGAATCTCGAAGAGCCATTTCGCCTCGTAGTCGTAGACGAGCGCCACGTCGCCGCGTACGCCGGCTTCCGTGTCGATGCCGGCTTCGGTCAACGCCGCAAGCTCGCCGGCCACACGCACGGCCTCCTCGCCGCCCACGTCGAGCCGGTTGTCGGGCGTATTCAAGCCTGCATGCATCTGCTCCTGCGCGAACGGCGCCTGCCGCCAGCGGAAGTACGAGACGCAACCGGCCCCGTGTGCGAACGCCTCCCAGCTCCACAGACGAACCATGCCCGGCAACGGCGACGGGTTCCAATGCGCCCAGTTGACGGGGCCCGGCTGTTGCTCCATGACCCAGAACGCACGCTTGGACATACCGCGGTAGACATCGTGATTGAACGAGGCGAAATCGGGGTGCCCGCAGCGCAGCCAACGCGCTTTCGTTTCGGGCTCGAACCACTGCTCTTCGAGCGCGCCGAGCGGATAGCTGTCCCAGGCAGCGATATCGAGATCGGCCGCCACCTTGTAGTGATCGAACTCGGTGAACAGCTGCATGAAATTGTGCGCCACGGGCCGCCCCGGCGAGTGCGCGCGGATGATCTCGACCTGCATGCGGTTGTAGCGCGCCACTTCGTCGGACGCGAAACGGCGATAGTCGAGCCGGTGCGCCGGATGCGCTTCGGTGACGGTCGCAATCGGCGCATCGATTTCGTCGAAGCTGCGGTACTCCATGCTCCAGAAGACGGTGCCCCACTCGCGGTTCAATACGTCGACCGTCTTGTAGCGTGTGCGCAGCCATTCACGGAAACGAGCCACCGCCGCCGGCGAATAGCTGACCACAGTGTTGTGACAACCGAATTCGTTATCGGTCTGCCAGGCCGTCACGGCCGGGTGGCTGCCATAGCGCTGCGCCACGGCTTTGCAGATGCGCTGCGACGCTTCGTAGTACGAAGGCGATGAGAAATCGTAGTGGCGCCGCGAGCCGAATGCACGCGCCCGGCCGTCCGCACCGATCGGCAGGATATCCGGATGGCGGTCGACGAGCCACTTCGGCGGTGTGGCGGTCGGCGTGCACATGACGACTTCGAGTCCGGCATCGGCCAGTACGTCGATCGCGCGATCGAGCCAGGCCCAGTCGTAGGTACCGGGCTCGGGCTCGATCCGGCTCCAGGCGAATTCGGCGATGCGCACCTGCGCGATACCGAGCGCGCGCATTCGGCGCGCGTCCTCGTGCCACATCGATTCGGGCCAGTGCTCCGGGTAATAACAGACTCCGAGTCGCATTCCTTGGGTCCCTTATGCGTAGTGTTCCACTGTTGAACGCGACGGGACGGCGAACCCGTCGTCGGTGAAGAGATGGCAGGCCGACGCGCGCGCAGAGAACGCAGCCCGGTCGCCACGCCCGAAGCGGGCACCGCCGGGTACTTTCGCGATCAGCGTTTCGCCCGCCGGGGCGTCGAGGTGGACATAACTGTGTTCGCCCAGATGCTCGACGAGCACGGCTTCGCGCGTGAGGCGCAGCCCTGCATCGGGCCCGCTGCGGGACGCGGAATCGCCGGCTTCGAGCGCGAAATGCTCGGGCCGCACGCCCAGCGTGACGCTCTGCCCCGCAGCGAGCGCGCTGCCGTCGGCGGCCACCTGAGCGAGCTCGCCGCCATGCGCGAGCCGGACCGTCACCGCCTGCGGCTCGGCGGCAACGACGCTCGCCGCCAGAAAGTTCATTCGCGGGGAGCCGATGAAGCCCGCGACGAAGCGGCTGGCCGGCCGATGGTAGAGCTCGAGCGGCGCGCCTTGCTGGGCGATGCTGCCGTGGCGCGCCGTATCGGCGCCCGCGTGAAGCAGCACGATCCGGTCGGCCAGGGTCATCGCTTCGGTTTGATCGTGCGTGACGTAGACGACGCTCGCCTTGGCAAACTGACGATGCAGCCGCGCGATTTCGACACGCGTCTGCCCGCGCAGCGTGGCATCGAGGTTCGAAAGCGGTTCATCGAAGAGAAACACGCCAGGCTCGCGCACGATCGCGCGGCCGATCGCCACGCGCTGGCGCTGCCCACCCGAGAGGGCCTTCGGATAGCGTTCGAGCAGCGGTTCGAGCTGAAGAATGCGCGCGGCCTCCTGGACTTTGCGCACAATCTCGCCTTTCGGGGTCTTGGCGAGCCGCAGGCCGAAGGCCATGTTCTCGAACACGGTCATGTGCGGAAAGAGCGCATAGCTTTGGAAGACCATCGCCACGCCGCGATCCGCCGCCGGCACGTCGTTCACGAGACGACCACCGATCTCGACCTCGCCTTCCGTCACGTCTTCGAGGCCGGCGATCATCCGCAGCAGTGTCGACTTGCCGCAACCGGACGGCCCCAGAAACACGCAGAATTCGGCCTCGCCGATATCGAGATCGACGTCGCGGATCACGGGCGCGTTGTCCCCATAAGCCTTGCGCACGCCCTTTAACGAAATACTCGCCATGCTCGCCGACTCCGTGGTTAAATCGGATGCAGCCGGAGATTAAGCGCTTAATCAACGAGCCGAAAAAAATTGATCGCATGCGATCAAGGGCTCGCTTGTCTCCGGATGTTTTTCTCGATTGGGTCCATCATGCCGCACGAACGGGCGGCGAGGCAAACCGCCAAATGATGCTCCCAAATATTGGGCGAGGCGGATCGATGACGACATTAAGCGAAGTGGCGCGCCGCGCGGGCGTGACGCCGGCCACCGTATCGAACGTACTG
>CBJMQH010000437.1:0-4724 GCA_966431825.1 uncultured Trinickia sp. | reverse complement strand
ACAGCCACTCCGGCAGATAGCCCGCGCGCGCCAGCGCAAAGATCTGCCGCGAGTAGCCAAGGATGATGCCGTGAAACGACGCGATGAGGCCGAACAGCCCCAGCCAAACGAGCATATGCATCCAGCCGCTGTTTTCGCCGACGATGTATTTCATCGCTTGCGGCAGCGGGTCGTTGATGTTGGCGAGTTTGGTCCAGTCGCCCGCGCCGCCCGCAAATACCATGACGCCGATGGCCAGGGCGACGAGCGTCAGGATGCCGGCCACGTAGGCGATCGGAATCGAGCGCTTCGGGTTCTTTGCCTCTTCGGCGGCCATTGCCACGCCTTCGATGGCGAGGAAGAACCAGATGGCGAACGGGATGGCCGCGAAGATACCGTGGAAGGCGCCTACGCTGAAGTGATCTGCGCCGCTCCAGCCGCCCTTGGCGAAGTTCGCCCACGAGAAGCCCGGCGAGACGACGCCCATGAAGACGAGCAGCTCGAAGATGGCGAGTACGGTCACGAACAGTTCGAACGTGGCGGCGATCTGCACGCCTACGATGTTGAGCGCCATGAAGAGCACGTATGCGCCCATGGCCGCGTGCTTCGGTTCGAGCGAAGGAAACTGCACATGCAGATAGGCCCCGATCGCAAGTGCGATGGCGGGCGGCGCGAAGACGAATTCGACGAGCGTTGCCATGCCGGCAATGTAGCCGCCTGTGGGCCCGAATGCATGCCGGGCATAGGCGAAGGGGCCGCCCGCGTGCGGGATGGAGGTGGTGAGTTCAGTGAAGCTGAATATGAAGGTGGTGTACATCGCGGCGATGAACAGTGCCGTGATGACGAACCCGAGCGTACCGGCGCTCGCCCAGCCGTAGCTCCAGCCGAAGTACTCGCCCGAGATGACGAGCCCGACTGCGATGCCCCACAACTGCCACGTTCCGAGTGTTTGTTTCAGCTCGTGATGCGTGACGACCTTTCCGGTCTGTCTTTGCTTGGATCCCAGCTCCATCGAAATCTCCCTGACGTGGCCGTCGCCCGCCGCGACGCGCAGCGGGTACCCTGGAATCGATGGTAGTGAGCCATAAAAGACGGGCGTTATCGAAAATCGGCAAACCTGACGCCTGATCGCATGCGCGAAAGGTATTGGAAAGGGAGCGACTGGCGGGCCGGAAGGGTCAGCCGGGAGGGAGCAAGGACGGCGTCGGTGCGACGGCGAGCGGGGCTGTCACGTATGAGCCCCGCGCAGGATCAGGCCTTTTTGACGAACTCGGACTTCAGGCTCATCGCGCCGAAGCCATCGATTTTGCAGTCGATGTCGTGGTCGCTGTCGACGAGCCGGATGTTTTTGACTTTGGTGCCCATTTTGACAACGCCGCCCGAGCCTTTCAGTTTGAGGTCCTTGATGACGGTGACGGTGTCGCCGTCTTGGAGAATGTTGCCGGCGGAGTCGCGGTAGACGCGTGCGGTGGCTTCGGACGGTGCGCTTGCTTGCGCTGACCATTCGTGTGCGCACTCGGGGCAGATGTAGACGCCTGCGTCCTCATAGGTGAACTCGGAGTGGCATTTAGGGCAAGGGGGCAGTGCGCTCATGGTAAATCCTTGATGCTCGTGCGGGGGCGGGGGAGCGCGCGAGTATAGCGCGGCGGGAGGGGGCTCAGCGCTGGGCGCGATAGGGCGAAATGTCGCACGGCGGCTATGCGTGGCGGTGAGGCGGTTCTGTCCCTCATCCGTCCGGGTAGTACGGATTATCCCAAATCTCGGTGCTCGATCCGACAAAGACGTTCACGCTGCCGCCGCGGCAGGTCGCCAACGGCGTCGTGGATGCGTTCGTGCACATCATGGAGCAGTATTTGACCTATCCTGCGAACGGCATGGCACAAGACCGTTTCGCCGAGGGGCTGCTGCAAACGCTGATCGAGATCGGCCCGAAGACGCACGCATCGACGCAGCGATCGCTCGCACGCGCGACTTCTTCGAATCGCTGGGCGTGAAGACGCGGTTGTCGGACTACGGCATCGGCGCCGATGCCATCGAGGGTCTCGTGACCCAACTCGAGGGCCACGGAATGACGGCGCTCGGCGAGCATGGCGACGTCACGCTCGATGTCAGCCGCCGCGTACTCGAAGCAAGTCTTTAAGGCCTTCGAAGCACGAGGCGGCAAGGTCGCCGAAACTGAAGACCGGTCCGCTCGTCGGGCCGGTGAACTCGCGGCGGGCCCCCGGCCATCGGGCAGCGGGGCATGCCGCTCATAGGGAGCATCCGATGAATCTGCTGATCGTATTGACGTCGCACGACGAACTGGGCAGGACGGGCCACAAGACAGGTTTCTGGCTCGAGGAGTTGGCTGCACCGTACTACGCGTTCAAGGACGCCGGCGTAACAATTACGCTCGCGTCGCCGAAGGGCGGCCAGCCGCCGCTCGATCCGAAGAGCAGCGATCCGTCTTCCCAGACCGACGCGACAAGGCGTTTCGAGGCCGACGCGGCCGCGCGTGCGGCGCTGGCCGAAACGAAGCGTTTGGCCGACGTCTCGATCGACGACTTCGACGCCGTCTTCTACCCGGGCGGCCACGGGCCGCTCTGGGATCTGGCCGAAGACCGGCATTCGATCGACCTGATCGAGCGGGCGATCGCCAGCGGCAAGCCCGTGGGCGCCGTCTGTCACGCGCCGGGCGTGCTGCGCCATGTGAAGGACACCTCGGGCGCACCGCTCGTCAAAGGCCGCAAGGTCACGGGTTTCTCCAATACGGAAGAGGCAGCCGTCGGTCTGACCGACGTCGTTCCGTTCCTCGTCGAGGATATGCTCAAGGAAAACGGCGGCGCCTACTCGCGTGCCGCCGACTGGCAGTCCTATGCATTGACGGACGGGCTGCTTGTCACGGGCCAGAATCCGGCCTCGTCGGAAGCGGCCGCCCACGCCTTGCTTGCCCTCGTCAAGGCCGACTGAACCGGCAGGCCGGCCGCAGCGGCCGCAGCGACGTTTTTGTTTCGGCTGAAACGTCGCATCCGTCAGTCCCGCTACAGTTCACTCCACACCGGGCCCACGCCGCATCGGGCCCGAAACAAACGGACGATACCCGCAGCCGTGCGCGCATGGCGGCCATCACTCAAGTGGAGCTGAACGATGCAAGACCTTTCGATCGAACTCGACAATCAACCGGGCGCGCTCGCGCGTATGGGCGAAGTACTGGGCGCAGCAGGTGTCAGCGTGGAGGGCGGCGGCGTCTGGGTCGTGGGCGGCCGCGGCGTTGCGCACTTCCTCTTTCAGGACGGCGAGGCGGCTCGGCGTGCGCTCGTCGCTGCCGGTATTGCCGTGCATGCCGTCACGGATGTCCTCGTTCAGCGGCTGCGCCAGGACGTACCGGGCCAGCTGGGCCTCATCGGACGCAGGATGGCCGAAGCGGGCGTGAACATCGAGGTGATGTACAGCGACCACGATCATCAGTTGATTCTTGTTGTCGACGATCCGGTCAAGGGGCGCGCTGTTTCCGACGCCTGGGAGCGTGACCGGCTTGCGGCGACGCGGTTCGTGACGGCGGAAGGGATCTGAGCCGGGCGCGCGGCGCACCGGCTCCTGAGCGGGCCGAGCCTGGTGCGCAACGCACCGGGCTTGGCCTGCAAATGCAGCAGTCGATGCGACCGCCGAAGGTCAGTGCCTCATATCGGGCCGTTCGTTAGGACGCAGATCGAAGACGAGTACTTCGGCATCCTGCCCATCGCCGAACGTCAATTCCGACACATCGCGAATACGCGCGCCGTCGCCTTCGGCGAGCCGCGTGCCGTTCACGGCAACGCTGCCTCGCGCGACATGCACGTACGCATGGCGTTGCGGCGCAAGGGCGAGCTGCGCGGTCTCGGCACCGTTAAAGAGGCCCGCGTAGACGCGTGCATCCTGCCGCAGCGCCAACGATTCGTCGGCGCCATCGGGCGAGAGCACGAGCCGCAGCTTGCCGCGCTTTTCATCGGCGCTGAAATGCCGCTGTTGATAGCGCGGCTCGGCACCCAGCTCGCCGGTATCGGGCATGATCCAGATCTGCAGAAAATGCACGCTGTCCTGCGCCGAATGGTTGTACTCGCTATGCGCGACACCGCGGCCCGCGCTCATCAGCTGCACGTCGCCGGGAACGATGACGGAGCCCGTGCCCATCGAATCGCGGTGTTCGAGCGCGCCTTCGAGCACATACGAGAAAATCTCCATATCGCGGTGCGGATGCTTGCCGAAGCCGCGGCCCGGGGCCACGCGGTCATCGTTGATGACGAGCAGATCGGAAAACCCCACCTGCTCGGGATCGTAGTAGTTCGCGAAGGAAAACGTATGGCGGGAGCTGAGCCATCCGTGCTCGGCGTGTCCACGTGCCGTAGCAGGTCTGATATCGATCATCCTGAACCTCCGAAAAAGACTGGCTGCCACGAACGGCCCGATGCCGTTCGCTGCCTTGAGAAGCAGTCTATGCTCATGAGGTGCGTGCACCAATCCGTGCGCCGGCGACGGACTGTCTCACTGGTGCGACGATTGTGCCGGGGCGATACGATGACGGCCGGCTGCGCCGACCTCCCCCGCAAACCGGCGCAGGCGCTCTTGTGCGGCGCCCGGTTGCGCATCGGCCTGGCGGCCATTCTTGGTAACATGCGAACCGCTGCGGCACGCGGCAGCTGCTGCCTTCGGGCGGCGGTCATCTGAACGCAAGGACAGCAGTCGTAGGACGTCAAATGGATAGGAAAATTGCACTGGTCACGGGCGCG
>CBJMQH010000436.1:0-4724 GCA_966431825.1 uncultured Trinickia sp. | reverse complement strand
CGCGAAGCGCTTCTCGCCGCTGCTCCACTCGGAAGGTGCCAGCTGGGAGCGACGCCCTTATTTCATCGAAGCCGTGCGCGCGCCCGGCCGCGTTCAACTGACGGCGCCGTATCTGTCGATCAACGAGGCGCACTTGTGCGTGACCGCGTCGATCGCCGCGCAAACGGCAGCCGGCCTGCAGGTGCTCTGCGTCGATATCAACTGGGAATCGGGCGCCTCGGGCTATTGAACGGTTGATGCCCCGCGCCTGAAACCCCGAAGCCCCGGGGCCCCCCCCCCCCCGCCCTCAGGCCTCGCGCCTCAAGCTTCGATCACGCAACGGCTGCGCAGATCGGCAAGCATCTTCGCGATGGCGCGTAGCCCATAGCGCGCGTTGAGCGCGCGCAGGCGGCGCCCGTCGGCCGGCAGGCGCACGAGGCGAAGCCGGCCGTTCGCGAACCTGACCGCCGCGAGCGCCACGATCTCCCCGTCGCACAACAGCGCGATACAAGGCTCGCCGTCGAGATGTAGCGCCTCTGCGCCCAACGGCGTCGGCAAGGCCGCGGCGGCGCTCGCCGCAGCCGGCCTGCACGCAGCCCCATCGAGCGCAACGGCCTGCACGGGCTCCGGAACGCGCGCGCCTGCTGCGAATGCCGCCATCACCGCTTCGGGGTCCTGCGTACCGATCGCTTCGCGCAACTGATCGATGGCGTGCGAGTGCGAGTGCGTGTGCGTGTGCGAGCGCCGAATCGAACCGGTGTCCGTGCGCGGCGACCGGTCGGGGTGCGCCAAACGCTGCCGGGCACGATGCACGAGCTGCCGGCAATGCGCGGCGGTCTTGCCCAACCGGGCCGAAATCTGTGTGTAGTCCATATCGAGCGCTTCGTGCAGCACGAATGCGACACGCTCCGGCTCCGACAGTTGCTCGCAGACGATGCGCAGCGCCTCGGCGAGCGCTGCGGTGCGCGCGGCTTGATCTTCAGCGGACGGCGCCACGTCGTCGAGCCAGGGCTCGGCCAGCCATTGCGTCGCCTGCGCCGCGCGTTCGGATTGCAGGCGGCGCAGGCGATCGATCGCGAGCCGCGTCGTGACGGCCGTGAGCCACGCAAGCGGCGTTGCGAGCAAAGCCGCATCTACGTTTTGCCAACGCAGCCACGCCTCCTGCACCACATCTTCGGCCTCGGCCCGGCTGCCCAGCAGCCGATTGGCGATGGCGGTGAGCCGCCTGCGCGCGGCTTCGAAACTCGATGTCTTGTCCATGCCTCTGTATCCTTCCGTCAATATTCGCCCCGCTTCGCCGTAGCGGCCGCCTCGACGCGTACGCGCATCGAATTGACGTTCGACCGCCCTCGAATGTGACAGATCGCGAAAACATTTTTTCGCGTTTGAGAGGCTGCAATTTTCGCGTCGCGTTGTCACAATAGGTTCGACTCGAGCGTCATCAGCGTTGAGAGCGGGCGATGCGCCACAAGCACCCTGTGCGGCATTGCCGGCCCCGTTGCGAACCCACGCGAGGATCCTCATGCATTCGTACCCTTACAGCCAGCTCGTGCCGACCGTCATCGAGACCACGGGCCGCGGCGAACGCGCCTACGACATCTATTCGCGGCTGCTGCGCGAGCGGATCGTCTTTCTCGTCGGACCCGTCAACGAACAAACGGCGAGCCTGATCGTGGCTCAAATGCTGTTTCTCGAAGCCGAGAATCCCGACAAGGACATCTTCTTTTATATCAATTCGCCAGGCGGTTCGGTCTATGACGGCCTCGCCATCTACGACACGATGCGTTTCATCAAACCACAAGTGTCGACGCTATGCACAGGCATCGCCGCCAGTATGGGCGCGTTCCTGCTTGCTGCGGGAGAGAAAGGCAAGCGTTTCGCACTGCCGAACGCCCGCATCATGGTGCATCAGCCGTCGGGCGGCAGCCAAGGCACGGCGGCGGACATCGAAATCGCGGCCAAGGAAGTCCTGTTTCTGCGCGAACGCCTGAATCAGCTGCTGGCCGAACGCACGGGCCGCCCGATCGAGCAAATCGCAACCGATACCGATCGTGACAATTACATGTCGGCGCAAGCGGCCAAGGAATATGGCCTGATCGACGATGTGCTCAGCACGCGCGGCGCTTTCGGGGAGATCGCGGCGCGGCCGCCGCTGTGAGGCAAAAGTCGAGCGTCGAAGGCTACCGCCGACGCAACCCGGGTTCGCAGGACACAGATCGACGTCGCCCGGCCGTATACGACAAAAGGCCCTCCGCGTGGAGGGCCTTTGCGATGCTGGCGGATTCGACCTGATTCGCTCCGGAAAGAACCGGAAATGTGCGCGACCGGTCGAGCCGCAATCAGGCGAAGTTCTTTGCTGCGAAGTCCCAGTTCACGATGTTCCAGAACGCTTCGACGAACTTCGGACGCGCATTGCGGTAGTCGATGTAGTAGGCGTGTTCCCAAACGTCGATCGTGAGGAGCGGCTTGTCGGCCGTCGTGAGCGGCGTGGCGGCGTTGCTCGTCGAGACGATGTCGAGCGAGCCGTCGGCCTTCTTTACGAGCCATGCCCAGCCCGAACCGAACGTGCCCACGGCAGCCTTCGCGAAGGCTTCCTTGAACGCGTCGACAGAGCCCCACTTCGCGTTGATCGCATCGCCGAGCGCGCCCGACGGTGCACCGCCGCCGTTCGGCGACAGGCTGTTCCAGAAGAACGTGTGATTCCAGATCTGCGCTGCGTTGTTGAACACGCCGCCCGACGACTTCTTCACGATTTCTTCGAGCGACATGTTCTCGAATTCGGTGCCGGGGATCAGGTTGTTCAGGTTCGTCACGTACGTCTGGTGGTGCTTGCCGTAGTGAAATTCGAGCGTTTCTTCCGACATGTGCGGAGCGAGCGCGTTCTTGGCAAACGGCAGCGGCGGAAGCTCGTGTTTCATGGTGCGATTCCTTTATCCAGTGTGGGGAGCGAATTCGTGGGTTACGCTTTAGAGCATTGGATTGTAGGCGAGTTGGAATAACCCCGCAAACCAGCGGCCCTTTCTGGGCAACATCGCCTGCGCCAGCGCAGCAGCAGCGTAAAAAATGCTTCCGCGCAGGCGATTCCTTCCGACGAATCGGCAGATTCGGCTGCCGTTCGCACCCGGCGCGCCATCCTAAAACCCGTCGGTCAACCGCGGCTGAACGTCCTTCACCGTAATGTCGGCCGCTCCTTGCGCGAGATGAACGGTCAGCTTGCCGTCGCGCTTCAAACCCGCGGGGGCACGAACCGCGCGCCCTGTGCGTGCATCGATCAACGCCGCATAACCGCGCTCGAGCGTGCGCTGCGGGCTCAGCAGCTCGAGCCGCGCACGGAGCGAGGCCACGCGCGCCGCCTGCCGCTCGTTCGTCAGCGCGAGCGCGGCGTCGAGACGACGGGCGTAGCCCGCCACGGTCTGACGCGGCGTGGCCAGATCCGGGCGCCAGCGCTGCCAGTGCGCACACACCAGCGCGAAGCGCGAGCGCGCCTCGCGCACCGGACGCGCGCCTGCCGATGCAAGCCGGGCCTGAAGCTGCTGCAAATGCACACGCTGACGCCGCAGCCGCTCGGCGGGACTCACGAGACGGCGCGCAAGCCAGTCGAGCTGCTGCGCGCGCCGCTCCATCAACCGGCCGAAGCCACGCCCAAGCGCAGCGGTACGGTGATCGAGTTCGCGCAACAGCAGCGTGCGCTGCGGACTCACGAGCTCCGCCGCGCCAGTCGGCGTCGGAGCGCGCAGGTCGGCCGCGAAATCGGCGATCGTGATGTCGGTTTCGTGACCGACGCCCGCCACAATCGGCAGCGCGCTCGCAGCGATCGCCCGCGCAAGGACTTCCTCGTTGAATGCCCAGAGATCCTCGATGGATCCGCCGCCGCGGCAGACGATCAGCACGTCGACCTCGCGCCGCGCATTGGCGGTTTCGATCATTGCGGCGAGCCGTTCGCTGGCGCCCGCGCCCTGGACGGGCGCGGGGTAGACCACAACGGGTATATGCGGCGCACGGCGCGCAAGCGTGGTCAGCACATCGCGCAAGGCGGCGGCCTGCAAGGACGTGACAATGCCGATCGCATGCGGATGGGCAGGCAGCTGCCGTTTGCGCGCGGCGTCGAACAGCCCTTGCGCCTCGAGCTTGGCCTTGAGCCGCAGGAACGCTTCATACAAACGACCGAGCCCCGTGCGGCGCACGGCCTCGACATTGAGCTGCATCTCGCCGCGCGGCTCGTACATCGTCACGAGCGCCCGCACCTCGATCTTGTCGCCTTCGCGCGGCGTGAATTCGGCGTACTGCGCCCGCCCGCGGAACATCACGCAGCGCATCTGCGCCTTTGCGTCCTTGATCGAAAAGTACCAATGACCGCTCGCCGCCCGCGTGAAATTCGAGACTTCGCCGGCCACCCAGACAAGCGGGAACGACCGTTCGAGCATCGTGCCGATTGCACGATTGAGCACCGATACCGGAACTGCGATATCGCCCTCGAACGGGCCCCCCGCGCCCGGAACGCCGGACGCGGAGGCGGAGAAATCGGCTTCGGAAGAATCGGGACGCGATGGCATGGGCGGCAGGGATTAAGCGCAACGTTCAATCATAAGCGATCGATTCCACGGAGTCGCGCTTTGTGGGATATGCCGCGCGTCCGCCCAACATGGGCCGACGCGGCGGGCAGCCGCGTGGCGCGCGCCCCCGCCGCAACGTTTTTCACATCGCAACAGATTGCGCGGATCGCGCGCAAAACTGCCAAGCCATCG
>CBJMQH010000435.1:0-4727 GCA_966431825.1 uncultured Trinickia sp. | reverse complement strand
AGGAAACAGCAAGAAGATCGTCATGCCGAGCACGAGGTGAACCTTGAACGGCCAGGCGACGTTCGCAATCAGTGTCGCATCGGGATGCAACGTCACGATTCCTTGCGCCCACTGGGCAAGCGCCAGCATCTCGTGCGCATCGGTGCGTGTAGCGAACGAATACGGCAACGTCAGAAGTCCGAGCGAAAGCTGGACCCACAGGATCGCGAGAATCGCCAGATCGGTCGGCCGGCTCGTCGCGCGCACGCGCGGCTCAGTGAGCCGACGATGCAGCAACATCGTGAGCCCGACAAAGCACGCCGTGCCTGCCAACCCGCCCGAAACGATTGCAAGCAGTTGCTTCTGCTGGGCCGTGATGATCCCCACGTAAAGCGCATGCGGCGTGAGCAGGCCAACCGTATGACCGAACAGCAGGAACAGCACGCCGCCGTGAAACAGATTGCTGCCCCAACGCAGCGTCTTCGCACGCAGCAACTGCGACGAGTCGCTCTTCCACGTGTACTGCCCCCGCTCGAAGCGGGCCAGCGAGCCGAGCAGGAAAATGCTGAGGCATACGTACGGATACACCGCATACAGCACCGTCTGAACGTTGGCGTTCATAGACACGCTCCTTGTTGCGGGGGCGGCATTTCGTTGCTCGCCCCACGACGCATGACGTGGATCGGCTGCGTGCTGCGCGCGGCTTGGCCCGCGTTCGTGCAACCGTCGAAAGCGGCGGGCTCCTGCCACGATTCGTCAAGGCTCGGCTCTGCCGCAGCGGGTTGCGCGCGCACTTGCGCACCCGCCAGCTCGAGCAACGCTGCGAGCAGTGCTGCGTAGCCGCTACCGCGCAATGCAAGCGCGCCGTAGATGCGCTGCAGAATGTGAGCGACTTCGCTCAAGACGCCAACGGCAGCATGCGGCGGTTGCGTCGAGGCGTATTCGAGCAATACCGTCAGATGATCGGGCAATTCGCCGGGCTGCAAGCGCAAACCCGCCGCCTCATAGGTGGCGATCAAATCGAGCATCGCCGGGCCCCGTTCGCGCGAATCGCCATGCACGTGTTCGAACAGGTGCAGCGCCGTCCCGCGCCCACGATCGAACAGCTCGACATAGTTGGCTTCGGCATCGAGCCCATGCCCGAGGCTCACCGCGCGAATCAGCGCGTCGATCTGAGCAAGCCGCGCTTCCCCGATCATGCATTCGTCATGCAACAGTTGCGAGACCTCGGGGTACCGTGCGCGCGTTGCCGCATCGGGGTAGCGCAGCAGATAGGCCAGTGCCCGCAGCGTCAGCTGGAGCGGACGCCCCTCGTCGTAAGCAATCGGCATGGTCATTCTTCCACCTTGATCGGAATCGTCCGCCGCCCGCCTCCGCCGAACAGGCTCGTGTCCTCTTCGCCGTGATTGCAGCCGCTGCCGAACGAAAAGCCGCAGCCGCCACGCATCTCGAATGCATCCTCGGCGTACTCGCGGTGCGACGTCGGTATGACGAAACGGTCCTCGTAGTTGGCGATCGCCATGACGCGGTACATCTGTTCCATTTCGTCGACGGTGAGCCCCACCTGATGCAGCACACGCTCGTCGGCGATACCTTCCACGTGCTTCGCGCGCTGATACGCGCGCATCGCCAGCATCCGTTCGAGCGCCCGAATGACGGGACCCGTGTCCCCTGCCGTGAGCAGGTTCGCGAGGTACTGTACGGGAATACGCAGTTCGCTCACGTCCGGTATCGCACCTTTCGCGCCGATATGCCCGTTCGCGGCTGCGCCGGTGATCGGGGAAAGCGGCGGCACGTACCACACCATCGGCAGCGTGCGGTACTCGGGATGCAGCGGCAACGCCACGCGCCATTGCATCGCCATGCGGTAGACCGGACTCGTGCGTGCTGCTTCGAGCCAGTTCTCGGGGACGCCATCGCGTCGCGCCGCTTCGATCACGGCAGCGTCGTGCGGATCGAGAAATACGCCCAGTTGCGCCTCGTAAAGATCCTTTTCGTCTTCGACGCTGGCGGCCGCTTCGATCCGGTCCGCGTCGTACAGCAAGACGCCGAGATAGCGAATGCGGCCTACGCAGGTCTCCGAGCACACCGTCGGCTGCCCGGCCTCGATACGCGGATAGCAGAAGATGCACTTCTCGGCCTTGCCGCTCTTCCAGTTGTAATAGATCTTTTTATATGGACAACCGGAGACGCACATGCGCCAGCCGCGGCACTTGTCCTGATCGATCAGCACGATGCCGTCCTCTTCGCGCTTGTAGATCGAGCCCGAGGGGCACGACGCCACGCAGGCGGGGTTCAGGCAGTGCTCGCACAAGCGCGGCAGGTACATCATGAACGTGTTCTCGAACTGCCCGTAGATGTCCTTCTGGATCGCCTCGAAGTTGCTGTCCCGGCTACGCTTCTCGAATTCGCCGCCCAGGATTTCTTCCCAGTTCGGCCCGCCTTCGATCTTTTCCATGCGCTTGCCCGTGATGAGACTGCGCGGTCGCGCCACCGGCGTCGCCTTCATCTCCGGCGCGCTCTGCAGATGCGCACAGTCGAACGTGTACGGCTCGTAGTAGTCGTCGATCTGCGGCAAATTCGGGTTCGCGAAAATGCGCGACAGCAGCTTGAGCTTGCCGCCCTGCTTAGGCTCGAGTTTGCCGTCGGCCCTGCGTTTCCAGCCCCCGTTCCACTTGTCCTGGTTTTCCCACTCGTGCGGATATCCCACCCCGGGCTTCGTCTCGACGTTGTTGAACCATGCGTATTCCACACCGGGCCGATTCGTCCAGACGTTCTTGCAGGTCACGCTGCAGGTATGGCACCCGATGCATTTGTCGAGATTGAGCACCATGCCGATTTGTGCACGCACTTTCATTGGTCGGCTCCTTGTGCCATTGAGCGCGGCGCACCGTCGGCCGGCTCGTCGAGCCAGTCGATGCGCGCCATCTTGCGCACGACGACGAACTCGTCGCGATTCGTTCCGATCGTGCCGTAGTAGTTGAACCCGTAGGAGAGCTGAGCGTAGCCGCCGATCATGTGCGTCGGTTTCAGGACGATCCGCGTCACCGAGTTATGGATGCCGCCGCGCGCACCGGTGATCTCGGAGCCCGGCGTATTGATGATCTTTTCCTGCGCGTGGTACATGAGCACCATGCCCGGCTTCACGCGCTGGCTCACCACGGCGCGCGCCGCGATCGCACCGTTCAGGTTGAAGAGTTCGATCCAGTCGTTGTCGACGATGCCCGCACGCCGTGCGTCGTCCTCGCTCACCCAAACCACGGGCCCGCCGCGGTTCAGTGTCAGCATCAGCAGATTGTCGCTGTAGGTGCTGTGAATGCCCCACTTCTGATGCGGCGTGATGAAGTTCAGTACGATCTCGGCATGCCCGTTCGGCTTGACGCCATGCATGCCGTCGGTCGCCTTCATGTCGACGGGCGGCCGGTAGCTCGTGAACCCCTCGCCGAACGCGATCATCCAGGGATGGTCCTGGTAGAACTGCTGCCGGCCCGTCAGCGTGCGCCATGGGATCAGCTCGTGCACGTTCGTGTAACCCGCGTTGTAGCTGACCGTCTCGCTTTCGATCCCGCTCCATGTCGGCGAGCTGATGATCTTGCGCGGCTGCGCCTGCACGTCGCGATAGCGGATCTTCTCGTCCTCGCGCGCGTCGGCCAAATGCGCATGGTTGCGCCCCGTCACCTTCGACAGGGCTTCCCATGCCTTGACGGCAACATGGCCGTTCGTCTCGGGCGCAAGCTGGAGAATGACCTCGCAGGCGTCGATGTCGGAGACGATACGCGGACGCCCCTTCGTCTCGCCCTCGTCGAGCGTCCTGCCGTTCAACTCGCCGAGCTGCGCGACTTCGGTCTGCGTCTTCCAGCCGATGCCCTTGCCGCCGTTGCCGAGCTTGTCCATGAGCGGACCGAGCGCCGTGAACCGCTTGTAGAGGTTCGGATAGTCGCGTTCCACGACCGTGACTTGGGGTGCCGTCTTGCCCGGCACGAGCGCACATTCGCCGCGGCGCCAGTCGTGTACGCCGAACGGCTGCGCGAGTTCCGCAGGCGTATCGTGCATCAACGGCGTGAGGACGATGTCGCGCTCCACGCCGAGGTGACCGACGCACAGTTCGCTGAAGGTCTTCGCAAATCCCTTGTAGATCTCCCAATCGGAGCGCGCCTCCCAGACCGGATCGACGGCGGCCGAGAGCGGGTGGATGAACGGATGCATGTCGCTCGTATTGAGGTCGTTCTTTTCGTACCAACTGGCTGTCGGCAGCACCACATCGGAGTACAGGCACGTGGTGCTCATACGGAAATCGAGCGTGACGAGCAGGTCCAGCTTGCCTTCCGGCGCCGCGTCGTGCCACTTCACTTCGGTCGGCTTCGGCCCGTCGTCGTCACCGAGATCGCGTCCCTGCACGCCGTGGGCCGTGCCGAGCAGATGCTTGCAGAAGTACTCGTGTCCCTTGCCCGACGAGCCGAGCAGGTTCGAGCGCCACACGAACATGTTGCGCGGCCAATTGGCCTCGTCGTCGGGGTCTTCGCAGCTCATTTGGAGCGCGCCGTCGGCAAGGCTGCGAGCCACGTACTCGCGCGCCTCGACGCCGGCCGACTCGGCCGCGCGCGCGACCTCGAGCGGATTGCGCTTCAATTGCGGCGCGCTCGGCAGCCACCCCATCCGCTCTGCCCGCACGTTGTAGTCGATCATGCTTGCGGCATACTTCGAGCGATCCGCGAGCGGCGAGACGATTTCCCCGACCGACAGCTTCT
>CBJMQH010000434.1:0-4749 GCA_966431825.1 uncultured Trinickia sp. | reverse complement strand
GATACGGCTGTCCCGGCATGAGCCAGACCGCCGCTGGCCTCGTCGCGCTCGAACGTGTCCCCGTTCGGCGTTCTTTGATCACGCCATTTGCTGCATGATCGAAATCAGTTTCTTCGCGTAGTGCGGATCGGTTGCGTAGCCGGCCCGCTGCATGCCGTGCGCGAAGCTCGCGGCATCGCGCGAGCCCGATACCACCGACGCATAGCGCGGATTGTTCTTCAGCATCGACGCATAGTCGGTCATCGCCTGCTCGTACGAGTCGTATGCCCTGAACTTCTCAACGACTTTGTGCGGTGTCCCGTTGACATACTCGGTCGTCACCGTCGAAACCGTCTTGCCGGTCCAGTCCTTCGTCGCCTTGATACCGAAGACGTTATGGCTCGGCGCGCCGTTCGAGTACTTGATCTCGCCCTTGCCCCAGCCCGTTTCGAGCGCGGCCTGGCCGATGATGAACCGTGCCGGAATACCGGTCGCCGCACTCGCTGCCTGCGCCGGCGCAGCCATCTTGTCGACAAACGCATCGACCTTCGGCGACGCGCCGTTGCCGCGCACCGGCGGCGTCAAGGCGTTTTGCGCCGTGTAGCCCTTGCCGGTGCCGAGCGCCCCGTTCGCCGACGCGTTGGCGTAGGCACGCGCGAGCGCATTCATCATCGCCGCATTGCCCTCGCTCTCGCCCGCACCGGAGAGGCTCATGCCGCCGATCGAGCCGCCGCCGCCAATCATGTTCGCCGCCTTGCCGCCCGCACCGCCGGCCCCCGTGAGCCCTGCGCCGCGCGACAACTGCGTGATGAGCGCATCGGCCACGCCGACGCCCTTCGACGACATCTGCTGCGAAAGCTGCTGGTCGAGCATCGAAGTGAACTGCTTCGACTCGCTCGAATCGAGCACGCCATCTTGCGGCGTCGCTTCACGCATGCTCTTGAGCATCATCTGCAGGAAGATCGCGTCGAACTGCTTCGCCACGATCGGCAGGCTCTGCTGCGGCGAGTTGGCCGCCTGCGCCTTCAGGCTGTCGAAGCCTTGTACATCGAGCGCAAAGCGGTTCGAAATGTCGGCGTTCGGCGTCGTTGCGTTCGGAGTCGTGGCGTTCATGGCTTATCCGCCCCTTAAATGATCTCGAGATCCGCGCGCAGTGCGCCCGCGGCCTTTATTGCCTGGAGGATCGACATGAGGTCGGCCGGCGTCGCACCGAGTGCGTTGAGCGCCTTCACGACTTCCGCCAAATTCGCCCCTGCCGTGACGAGCTTCAACGCGCCGTTGTCCTGCTTCAATTGAATCTGCGACTGCGCACCCACGACGGTCTGTCCGTTCGAGAACGCGTTCGGCTGGCTCACGACCGGCGTCGTGTTCACGACCACCGACAGGTTGCCGTGTGCGACGGCGCACGTTTGCAGCGTGACCATCTGGTTCATCACGATCGAGCCGGTCCGCGCATTGAGGATGACCTTCGCCGCCGCCGTGGCCGGGCGCACGTCGACGTTTTCGAGCTGCGCCATGAAGGCCACCTGCTGCGACGGGTCCGACGGTGCACGAACCTGGATCGTGCGGCCGTCGACAGGCATCGCCGTGCCCGAGCCGAACATGCTGTTGACGGCCGACACGATGCGCTGCGTCGTGTCGTAGTCCATCTCGTTCAATTCCATCTGAATCGTGCCGGTAGCCTGCGTGACTTGCGTCGGCACCGCACGCTCGACGAGCGCACCGCCCGTGATCCGGCCCGCGGCCAGCTGGTTCACCTGCACCTTGCTGCCGTTGGCGCTCGCGCCGGCACCGCCGATGGCGACGTTGCCCTGGGCCATCGCATAGACCTGCCCGTCGGCGCCTTTGAGCGGCGTCATCAGGAGCGTGCCGCCGCGCAAGCTCTTTGCGTTACCGAGCGACGATACCGTCACGTCGATCGCCTCGCCGGGCCGTGCGAACGGCGGCAGCGTCGCCGTCACCATGACGGCGGCGACGTTCTTCAACTGCATGTTCGACGACGTCGAGTTCCCGCCGCCGTTCAGCGAAATGCCGAGGTTCGCCAGCATGTTCGTGAGCGTTTGGGTCGTGAACGGCGTCTGCGTCGTCTGGTCGCCCGTGCCGTCGAGACCGACGACGAGGCCGTAACCGATCAACGGGTTGTCGCGCACGCCCTGGATCTGCACGAGGTCTTTCAGCCGCTCGGCATGCGCCGGGTTCGCGCCCAGCATGAGCGTGCCGAAAACGAGCATGGGCACGAGCGCGAGGACTGCGTAAGCCGATCGCACGCGGCCGATGAAAGCGTTCTTCATGATCACCACGGCGCGATATTGAGGAAGAAGCGTTGGAGCCAGCCCATCGTCTCCGCTTCGTTGATATAGCCCTTCGCCGAGTATTCGATCCGGGCGTCGGCCACCTGCGTCGAGAGCACCGTGTTCTGGCCCGAGACCGTATTCGGATTGACGACGCCGGAGAAGCGCACGAACTCGTTACCCTGGTTGATGAGCATCTGCTTCTCGCCGCTCACGACGAGATTGCCGTTCGGCAGGACGTTCGTCACGGTGACCGTGATCGTGCCGTTGAACGTGTTCGATGCATTCGCACCGCCCGAACCGTTGAAGCCGTTCGCGCTCGATGCGTTCAGATCGAAGTGGTTCAGGAGGCCCTTCAGGAAGCCGACAGTCGGCACGGCCGCGGCCATGCTGCCGCCGCGCGACGCGTTCGCCGCGGACGACTTCGTTGCGTTGATGTTTTCCTGGATGACGATCGTCAGGATGTCGCCCACGTTGCGGGGCCGCTGATCTTCGAACAGCGGGTGGCCCGCGTAGCCGGGGTTGTAGATCCCGCCGGTCGGTTGCATTGGAGCGGGCATAGGCGGCGTGGCCGTCATCGGCTGCTGCGTGATCGGTTGACGATGCTCGATCTGCGCACACCCGACGAACGTGCCGACGACGAGGCCGGCCAGCGCGCCCGAGTAGGTGAGCATGGCTGCAACGCGCAGTGCGCGTGTGCGGAACGGATTACGACTGGTGAGCGACATCTTTCGTCTACCGCCTATTCTCTTCAATGACAACCTGAAACCCTTAGACCGACAACTGGGCCAGGTTCTGCAACATCTGGTCCGAAGTCTGGACCGCCTTGCTGTTGATCTCGTACGCACGCTGCGTCTCGATCATGTTCACGAGCTCCTGCACGACGTTCACGTTCGACGCTTCGACATAGCCTTGTTGCAACTTGCCTGCGCCGTTCACGCCCGGCGTCGCCACGTTCGGCGCGCCCGACGAAGCCGTTTCGGCCAGCAGGTTCTCGCCCTTCGACTCGAGGCCGGCCGGGTTGATGAACGTGGCGAGCTGGATCGTGCCGATCGTCTGATTCGTCGACGAGCCGGCCTGCGTGATCGTCACGGTGCCGTCGGTGCCGATCGTCATCGACGTCGCATTGTTCGGGATCGTGATGGCGGGAACGACCGGGTAACCGCTCGCAGTCACGAGCTGACCTTGCGCGTTCGTCTGGAACGAACCGTCACGCGTGTAAGCCGTCGTGCCGTCCGGCATTTGCACCTGGAAGAAACCGTTGCCGTTGATGGCCACGTCCTTCGAGTTGCCGGTCTGCTGCAGGTTGCCCTGCGTGTAAAGGCGCTCGGTGGCGACCTGCTGCACACCGGTGCCGACCTGGGCGCCCGACGGCAGTTCGGTTTCCTGCGTCGAGTTCGCACCCGGCTGACGCAGCGTCTGATAGACGAGATCCTGGAACACGGCGCGCGAGCCCTTGAAGCCCGTCGTGCTCACGTTCGCGAGGTTGTTGGAAATGACGTCCATCTGCGCTTGCTGCGCATTCATGCCGGTGGCGGCAATATAGAGCGAACGGTTCACGGTAAATCTACTCCTTCAATTACGTGCCGGTTGTTGCAACGGGTCAGCTGAACTGCAACAGCTGGTTGGCCGTCTGCTCATTGCCGGCGGCCGTATCGATCATCTTGGTCTGCATCTGGAACTGCCGCGCGTTGGTGATCATCGACACCATCGCCGCAACCGGATTGACGTTGCTGCCTTCAAGCGCACCCGATGCGACCTGCACGGTCGGATCCGCATCGGCGGGCTGACCGTCGGCCGTATGAAACAGGCTGTCGTCGCCGCGCGTCAGGGTATTCGGATCGGGATTCACGAGCTTGAGACGGTCGAGCTGCACGATGGCCGTCGACGGGTCGCCCGCGGTCAACGCGGAAATCGTGCCGTCCGAGCCGATCGTCACGTTCGCGCCGGGCGGCACCGAGATCGGGCCACCCGTGCCGAGCACCGGCAGATTCGTCGCCGTCACGAGCTGGCCGTTCTGATCGACGTGCAGGTTGCCGGCGCGCGTATAGGCTTCGTTGCCGTCGGCCGTCTGCACCGACAGCCAACCGCGGCCCTGGATCGCCACGTCGAGCGGGTTGCCGGTCTGCGCGATCGGGCCCGGCGTGTAGTCGGCACCCGGCGTGGACGAGAGCACGAACGTGCGTGTCGTATCGTTGTTCGGCGTCGTGCCGTCGCCGAAGGCGAGCGGCACCTTGCGGAACGTCGCCAGCTGGGCGCGAAAGCCCGTCGTCGACGTGTTCGCCAGGTTGTTCGCCACGACGGCTTGCTGCTCGAGCGCCTGCGCGGCACCCGTCATCGCGGTATATATCAGTCGGTCCATGACTCGCTTGGCTGTCTTTAAGACTCGTGTCGTCGTCCGCGCGCCGCTCGTAAAGCGGCGCGCGGGGCCGGCGTATTACAGGTTGATCAGCGTCTGGTCGACCGTCTGCTGCGTCTT
>CBJMQH010000433.1:0-4751 GCA_966431825.1 uncultured Trinickia sp. | reverse complement strand
TCGGGTGACCCGGCGGCCATCGATGGTTACAGCGAGTCGATCGGGGGGGCGTGCGGTGCGATGGGGGGCGGCACTGCGCGCGAGCGGGAATAGCGCGCGCGGTTGCGGCGTCCTGTCATAAAACTGCCCAAGCAAACGCGATCCGAATTCGGTAGGATAGGTCACCCGGACGCGCTGTACCGCCCCCATTTTGGTGCAGCGCTTCCAACCCGCATGCAACCCCGAAAAGAGGCTGCATGTCGGCACCTTTTTGTATTTTCTTGATACGGGTAAATCCCCTCCAGGTCAGATAATTGCTGCATTGCACCTTGACGCCTTTGTCCGATATCATCAATCAACTATGAACGGCCAATAGCAGAACGTCATACGTCAGGCCGCGACGCAGAGCGCCGCGTTTCACAGCTCCGTTTTTATAGGCGGGAGCCATCATGCTTTACCAGTTTTACGAATTTCAACGTGCGCTCTTGAACCCTCTGACGGCCTGGGCCCAGGCTGCGTCGAAGTCGTTCGCGAACCCGGCCAGCCCGTTCGCCTACGTACCCGGCGCAACGCGGTACTCGGCAGCTTACGAATTGCTTTACCGGCTCGGGAAAGACTACGAGAAGCCTGAGTTCGACATCCATCAGATCGTCAAGGACGGCCACAACATCCCGATCATCGAGCAGACGATCATCGAGAAGCCGTTCTGCCGCCTGCTTCGATTCAAGCGCTTTGCCGACGACAGCGAAGCGGTCGCACAGCTCAAAGACGAACCGGTCGTACTCGTGTGCGCGCCGCTGTCCGGCCACCATTCGACGTTGCTGCGCGACACGGTGCGTACGCTGCTGCAGGACCACAAGGTCTACATCACCGATTGGATCGATGCGCGGATGGTCCCGCTCGAAGCCGGGGCATTCCACCTCGACGACTACGTGGCCTATATCCAGGAGTTCGTCCGTCACATCGGCGCGAAGAACCTGCACGTGCTGTCGGTCTGTCAGCCCACCGTGCCCGTTCTGGCGGCTATCTCGCTGATGGCGAGCCGCGGGGAGGACACGCCGCGCACGATGACGATGATGGGCGGCCCGATCGACGCGCGGCGCAGCCCGACATCGGTCAATTCGCTGGCCATCCAGCGCTCCTACTCGTGGTTCGAAAACAACGTCATCCATACCGTGCCGTCGAACTATCCCGGCGTGGGCCGTCACGTCTACCCGGGCTTTTTGCAGCATACGGGCTTCGTCGCGATGAATCCGGAACGGCATGCGGCATCCCACTGGGATTTCTATCAGAGCCTGCTGCGCGGCGACGAAGACGATGCCGAGGCGCACCGCCGCTTCTACGACGAGTACAACGCCGTGCTCGATATGGCCGCCGAGTACTATCTCGATACGATTCGCATCGTCTTCCAGGAATTCCGGCTCGCAGAAGGCACCTGGGTCGTGGAGGGCGAACCGGTCCGCCCGCAGGACATCAGCCGTACGGCGCTGTTTACGATCGAAGGCGAGCTCGACGATATTTCGGGCTGCGGCCAGACGCGTGCCGCACACGATCTGTGTACGGGCATCGATCCGGCCCAGAAGCGCCACTTCACTGCCGAGAAATGCGGCCACTACGGCATCTTCTCAGGTCGACGCTGGCGTACCGTCATTTATCCGCAACTGCGCGACTTCATCCTCGAGCACAACAAGGAAACGAAGACGCAGCGTGAACCGGTCGAGGCCTAGCCCGTCGGCCGCCTGCCCGGGCCGGACCTGTATCGCACGACGCCGTACAGGCCCCCGCGGGCAACCACACAGAGCAAATGCGCGCGGCTTTTAGCGGCGCATCAGATACGCCAACAACATCTCGGTGTTCATGCGGACGATCTCGGCCCGCTCAGCCGGCGCGCTGAAATCGCGGCCGAGTGTCGCCTCGAGCGTAAATCGGTTCGACACGATGTAATAGCCGAGCCCCGACAGCGTCACGTAAAAGCGCAATGGGTCGATGTTGGCGCGGAACAGCCCTGCGCGCTGACCGCGCTCGAGGATCGACGAGAGCGTGGCGACGATCGGTGAAATCATTTCGCGAATCTGCGTCGATTTCCGGATGTAGCGCGCTTCGTGCAGATTCTCGTTATTGATGAGGCGCAGCAGATCCGGATGATCGCGATAGTAGTCCCAAACGAAATGCGCGAGCCGCGTAATGGCCTCCACCGGCGCAATACCGTTTAGATCGAGTGCACGCTCGGCCTCCGTCAACGCCGAAAAGGCATGCTCGAGCACGGCGGTGAACAGTTGCTCCTTGCTGCCGAAATAGTAATAGAGCATGCGCTCGTTCGTTTCGGCGCGGCGGGCAATCTGGTCGACGCGCGCGCCGAACAGACCACCATTCGCGAATTCCTCGGCCGCCGCCAGCAGGATCCGGCGCCGCGTGCCTTCAGGATCTCTTTTGATTTTCAATTGATTCATGGTGGCCTTTTGCTTTACGTTTCCGCGTTGTCCGAATCACGCGGCCGGCCCTCCATACGCCTTACGCCGGCTGCATGCGACGGGCGTGCGATCGGCGGGAACGCCCCACCGCACTCCGCGAACATCCCTGGAGTCTGTCGGCAGACCCTGGCGACACTTTTAAGCGGTCATGCGAAAAGCGCTTCGATTATGGCACATGGTTTGCCGATCGCAATCCGGGAAATCGGCGATAATGCGCACTTTGCTCGCGCGTTCGCGCTTGGCACCACGCCGCTCATCGGACGCACGCGTGTCGAAAGAGGCGTGGCAGCACACAGAACGCGCCTTCGCACAGAAGTCTTCACAGTGACCGATTGCAACACCCTCGCAGACCGGATCGAGGATCTGCTCCCCCAGACCCAATGCACCAAGTGCGGCTACGCCGGCTGCCGCCCCTATGCGCAAGCCGTCGCGGACGGCGTTGCGGGCTATAACCAATGCCCGCCCGGAGGCGCGCAAGGGGTAGCACGTCTCGCAGCCTTGCTCGGCAAGCCGGTCATCCCCCTGAATCCCGACAATGGCGCGGAGCGGCCGCGGCCGCTCGCGGTCATCGACGAAACACTCTGTATCGGCTGTACGCTTTGCATGCAAGCCTGTCCGGTCGATGCCATCGTCGGCGCGCCGAAACTCATGCATACGGTGCTCGCCGAGCGCTGCACGGGCTGCGACCTCTGCGTCGCCCCCTGCCCCGTCGATTGCATCGACATGGTGCCGGTGACCGGCGACGCGACCGGTTGGGACGCGTGGACGCAGGACGAAGCGGATGCAGCCCGGCGCGCGCACGACCGGCGTATCGCGCGCGAGGCGCGTGAGCGCGCCGCACGCGAAGCACGGCTCGCCGCGCGGCAAGCGGCCGCGGCGCCGGCCAGCGCCAGCCCTGCAGCGGCCGGTCCGAGCGATGCCGATGCAGCCGAGCAGAAACGCGCAATCATTGCCGCTGCGCTCGAGCGGGCACGTCAGAAGAAGGCCGCGCTTGCAGCGCAAGGCGTCGCCCCGAAAAATACCGAACACGTGAGCGCCGCCGTTCAGGCCCAGATCGACGAAGCACAGGCACGGCGTGCGCGAGCCGGGCTCAGCGACGCGGACGCGGGCACGACGCTGCAGCCCACGACAACCGGCCCCGTATCGGACCGCGCTCCGAAGCCGGCTCCGAAGCCGGCTCCAAACGCAGCGCCCGAAGACGACCCAGCATGAACGCGACGAAACGCCGAGCGATCTACGAAACGTTGCAGAGCCTCAATCCGCATCCGAAGACGGAGCTCGAATACAGCTCGCCGTTCGAGCTGCTGATTGCCGTGATGCTCTCGGCGCAGGCAACCGACGTCTCCGTGAACAAGGCGACTCGCAAGATGTTTCCCGTTGCCAATACGCCGCAGACGCTGCTCGCGCTCGGCGAAGTGAAGCTCGCCGAGTACATCAAGACGATCGGGCTCTATCGCACGAAGGCGAAAAACGTGATCGCAACGTGCCGCATCCTGCTCGATCAATACGGCGGCGAAGTGCCGCCCGAGCGGGAGGCCCTAGAAGGGCTGCCAGGCGTCGGACGCAAGACCGCGAACGTCGTACTCAATACCGCCTTCGGGCAGCCGACGATCGCCGTCGACACCCATATCTTCCGAGTCGCCAATCGCACCGGGCTCGCCCCCGGCAAGGACGTTCGGGCCGTGGAAGCTGCGCTCGAAAAGTTCACGCCGCCAGAGTTCCGCCACGACGCGCACCATTGGCTGATTCTGCACGGCCGCTACGTTTGCAAGGCACGCCGGCCCGAATGCTGGCATTGCGCGATCGAGCCGCTCTGCGAGTTCCGCCCGAAAACGCCGCCGCCCGACCTCTGAAGCGCGAGCAGCCCGCGTGGCGCCGCCTCGCGTAGCGCCGATCCGCTTCTTTTCACGGACAGCCGGCAGGCCTCATTTATTGATTGGCTTCGAGCGAAACCGCTTCGTCGTGCGCGCCGCCGCCCGCACGCACGAGCCAGAGGACGGCCGCGAGCACGGCCGCACCGCCCGCCCATTGCATCGCCGTTAACGTCTCGCCGAGCAGCACCGCGGCGAGCGCCACCGTGACGACGGGCTCGAGCGTCGAGAGCATCGATGTTCTCGCGGCACCGAGCCGCGTGAGGCCGGCGAAGAAGGCAAGCATCGCCGTTACCGTCGAAACCAGTGCGATGGCCGCAAGCGCGACCCAAGCGGAGAACGTGGACGGCAGATGCGGCGGCATACCGGCCGCCGTGCGCACGAGCGAAGCTACGATAAAGACGGCTGCGGCCGAGAGACAGACCACCGC
>CBJMQH010000432.1:0-4762 GCA_966431825.1 uncultured Trinickia sp. | reverse complement strand
CCGGTCGATTGGTCGCTGGCGCTGCTCGACTCGCTGCACGCGCGCTGGGTCCTGATCGGCGACGACTTCCGCTACGGCGCCAAGCGCGCCGGCGATTTCGCTTCGCTGAAAGCCGCCGGCGAGCGCTACGGGTTCGAAGTCGAACAGATGGCGACGGTCGCCGATCCGAGCGGCGCACGGATTTCGAGCTCGGGCGTGCGCGCCGCGCTCGTCGCCGGCGATCTCGACGCCGCGCGCGCCGCGCTCGGGCGCGACTATTTGATCAGCGGCCATGTCGTGCATGGCCTGAAGCTCGGCCGCGATCTGGGCTTTCCCACACTGAATCTGCCGATCGCCCATAAGCGCCCGGCGCTCGCCGGCATCTTCGTCGTGCGCGTGCACGGGATCGAGGGCGAGCCGCTGCCGGGCGTCGCCAGCCTCGGGCTGCGTCCGACCGTCGACGATTCCGGCCGCGTGCTGCTCGAAGTGCACCTCATCGACTGGCACGGCGATGCCTATGGCAAACTCGTGCGCGTCGAGTTTCTGAAGAAGTTGCGCGACGAAGAAAAGTACAGCGATCTCGAGACGCTGACGGCGGCCATCGCACGCGATGTCGCCAACGCACGGGCGTATTTCGCCGCCCTCGGTGCGGCGCCGGGCAGCCGTGGAACGGGGTTTTCGACCTCGGCCACGGACCGAATTCGCTAGCCGCCCAGCACCCCAAGCCGGCGGCGGCGCTGTCCAAGAGCCGAAGCCTCCACGACACCCAGCATGAACGGGCGCCCGCCCCTCGCGAGCGCCCCCCGTTTCCAGCGATCTCACTATGAGCGACAAGAAAGCCGATTCGAAGTCCCAGGCCAAGTATCCCGTCAACCTGCTCGACACGCCGTTCCCGATGCGCGGCGATCTGCCCAAGCGCGAGCCGCAGTGGGTCAAGGCGTGGGAAGAAAAGCATGTGTACGAGGCCATCCGCGCAGCGAGCCGCGGCCGGCCGCGCTTCGTGCTTCATGACGGCCCGCCGTACGCGAACGGGGACATCCACCTCGGCCACGCCGTCAACAAGATCCTGAAAGACATCGTCGTCAAGTCGCGCAACATGGCGGGCTTCGACGCGGCCTACGTCCCGGGCTGGGACTGCCACGGCATGCCGATCGAAATCCAGATCGAAAAGCAGTTCGGCAAGTCGCTGCCCGCAGCGGAAGTCCAGCAGAAGGCCCGCGCCTATGCGGCCGGCCAGATCGAGAAGCAGAAGGCCGGCTTCAAGCGGCTCGGCGTGCTCGGCGAGTGGGACAACCCGTACAAGACGATGAACTTCTCGAACGAGGCGAACGAGATCCGTGCGCTCGCGAAGATCCTCGAGAAGGGTTATGTGTTCCGGGGCCTGAAGCCCGTGAACTGGTGCTTCGACTGCGGCTCGGCGCTTGCCGAAGCGGAAGTCGAGTACAAGGACCGCACCGATCCGTCGATCGATGTCCTGTTCCCGTTCGCCGACGCCGAGAAAACGGCCCATGCGTTCGGCCTCGCGGCACTGCCGCGCGCCGAGGGCGGCATCGTGATCTGGACCACGACACCGTGGACGATTCCCGCGAACCAGGCACTGAACGTCCACCCCGAAATCGAATACGCGCTCGTCGATACGCCGCGCGGCCTGCTGATCCTCGCGAGCGAACGCGTCGAAGCCTGCCTCACGCAGTTCGGGCTGACGGGCAACGTCGTCGCGACGACACCGGGCGCCAAACTCGCCGACCTGCGCTTCCACCATCCGCTCGCCTGCGCGCACCCCGGCTACAAGCGCACGTCGCCCGTCTATCTCGGCGACTACGTGACGACCGAGACCGGCACGGGCATCGTCCACTCGGCCCCGTCGTACGGCGTGGAAGACTTCACGTCGTGCAAGGCGCACGGCATGCCCGACTCGGACATCCTTCACCCCGTGATGGGCGACGGTCACTACGTCGAGTCGCTGCCGCTGTTCGGCGGCCTCATGATCTGGGCCGCGAATCCGAAGATCGTCGAGGCCTTGCACGAGGCCGGTACGCTGCTGCACACGGAAAAGTACCCGCACAGCTACATGCATTGCTGGCGCCACAAGACGCCGGTTATCTTCCGCGCCACGTCGCAGTGGTTCGCCGGGATGGACGTGACGCCGAAGGACGGCGGCCCGACGCTGCGCGAAACGGCGCTGGCCGGTGTCGAAGCCACGGCGTTCTACCCCGCTTGGGGCAAGCAGCGGCTGCACAGCATGATCGCGAATCGCCCCGACTGGACGCTTTCGCGCCAACGCCAATGGGGCGTGCCGATGGCGTTCTTCGTGCACAAGGAGACGGGCGAGCTGCATCCGCGTACGCTCGAACTGCTGGAAGCCGTGGCGCAACGCGTGGAGCAAGGCGGGATCGAAGCCTGGCAAACGCTCGATGCGCGCGAGCTGATCGGCGACGACGCGAATCTCTATGAGAAAAACCGCGACACGCTCGATGTCTGGTTCGACTCGGGCACGACGCACTGGCACGTGCTGCGCGGCTCGCACGCCGACGTCTCGCAGTTCCCGGCCGACCTGTATCTGGAAGGCTCGGACCAGCACCGCGGTTGGTTCCACTCGTCGTTGTTGACGGCCTCGATGCTCGACGGGTGCGCACCTTATCGCGCCCTGCTGACGCACGGCTTCACGGTCGACGGCGAAGGCCGCAAGATGAGCAAGTCGCTCGGCAACGGCATCGATCCGCACGACGTGGCGAACCGGCTCGGCGCCGAGATCATCCGCCTTTGGATCGCCTCGACCGATTACTCAGGAGAACTCGCGATCTCCGAGGAGATCCTGAAGCGCGTGACCGAGGGCTACCGACGCATCCGCAATACGCTGCGCTTTTTGCTCGCGAATCTGTCCGACTTCGACTACGCGAAAGATGCACGGCCGGTCGGCGAGTGGCTCGAAATCGACCGCTACGCCGTGGCGCTTGCGCAGCAATGGCAAAAGGACGTGCTCGCGCACTACGAGAAGTTCGAATTCCACCCGATCGTCGCCAAGCTGCAGACGTTCTGCTCGGAAGACCTCGGCGGGTTCTACCTCGATGTGCTGAAGGACCGCCTTTACACGAGCGCGCCCGATTCGGCCGCGCGCCGCTCGGCACAGACTGCGCTCTATCATCTGACGCAGGGCATTTTGCGCGTGATGGCGCCGTTCCTCTCGTTCACGGCCGAGGAAGCATGGCAGGTGTTCCAGCCGGGCAGCACGACGATCTTCACGGAAACGTACTACGACTATCCGGCCGTGCCGGGCGCCGAAGGCCTGATCGAGAAATGGACGCTGCTGCGTGCCGTGCGCGGAGCCGTCACGAAGGCGCTTGAAGAAGCGCGCGCTGCCGACCTGATCGGCTCGTCGCTGCAAGCCGAAGTGCGCGTGAAGGCCACGGGTGCGGCGTATGACGCATTGGCAAGCCTCGGCGACGATCTGAAGTTCGTTCTCATCACCTCGGGTGCCGAAGCCGTCCGTGTGGAGTCGGAAAGCGACGAAGGCGTGGAGGTCGTCACGTCGAAGTACCTGAAGTGCGAGCGGTGCTGGCACTATCGCGCGGACGTCGGCAGCGACGCAACGCACCCGACGCTCTGCGGCCGCTGCGTGACGAACCTGTTCGGCAACGGCGAAACGAGGAGCGCGGCGTAATGGCGAAATCCCGATCGGTACCGGCGAGCGACTCGCTCGCCCCCTGGCTCGGCGTTTCGGCGATCGTGATTCTCTGCGATCAGCTGACGAAAATCGCGGTGGCGAAAGTGTTCGCCTACGCGACGCCCTACGCGCTCGCGCCGTTTTTCAATCTGATGCTCGTATTCAACCGCGGCGCCGCGTTCAGTTTCTTGTCGACGGCGGGCGGCTGGCAGCGTTGGGCGTTTACGGTGCTCGGCATCGGCGCGGCGTGCGTGATCTGCTATCTGCTCAAGCGGCACGGCAACCAGCGTCTCTTTTGCACGGCGCTGTCGCTGATCATGGGCGGAGCACTCGGCAACGTGATCGACCGGCTCGCGCGCGGACATGTGATCGATTTTCTCGACTTTCACATCGGCCGCTGGCACTGGCCTGCGTTCAACGTGGCCGACAGCGCGATCGTAATCGGCGCACTATTGCTCGTATTGGACGAATTGCGGCGCGTGCGCGGCGCCCGTTAAGGTTGCGCTCGCAACTCGCTTGAGGGGCCGCGCGCCGTACGCACCGGAGGCACAACGTTGGCAACCGCAGAACTCGCAGGCAAGCATATCGTGCTCGGCATGACGGGCGGCATCGCTTGCTACAAGATCGCCGCACTGACGCGTCTCATGACCGGCGCCGGCGCCACCGTGCAAGTCGCGATGAGCGACGCCGCCACGCAGTTCATGACGCCCGTCACGATGCAGGCGTTGTCGGGCCGGCCCGTCTACACGAGCCAGTGGGACGCACGCGTTCCGAACAACATGGCACATATCGATCTGTCGCGCGAAGCCCACGCGATCGTGATCGCGCCGGCATCGGCCGATTTCATGGCGAAGCTCGCGCACGGTCGCGCCGACGACCTGCTCTCGACGATGTGCCTCGCACGCGATTGCCCGCTCATCGTCGTGCCCGCCATGAACCGGCAGATGTGGGCCAATCCCGCAACGCAGCGCAACGTCGCGCAGCTGCGCGCCGACGGCGTGGTCGTACTCGGCCCCGATGCCGGTGCGCAAGCGTGCGGCGAAGTCGGCGAGCGAGGTAAACAGTCCGTTCCTGGTCCGCTCCTCGATGATCTGCTCGATCGCCTGGATGCCGACGCCC
>CBJMQH010000431.1:0-4764 GCA_966431825.1 uncultured Trinickia sp. | reverse complement strand
GTAGCAAAAATATGGAATGTACCGGTTTTGCTCCACGCCAGGCCGGCCGCCGATCGGCGCTCATGCTGGTCTGCCTCGCGCTTTGCGCGTTGCTCGGCCCCGCATTGGCGCGCGCCGACGACGACTGCTTCGCCCAGGCCGGCAATTACCAGGGCGTCAATCCGCTGATTCTGCGCGCGATCGCCTGGTTCGAATCGAAAGGCAACCCCAGCGCCGTGCACCGCAACGCCGACGGCTCGGTCGACATCGGCCAGGCCCAGATCAACTCGATCCACTTCGGCGAACTGCGCCGCTACGGCGTACCGCCAAGCGCACTCAAAGACGCCTGCGTGAACACTTATGTCGCCGCCTGGATGCTGAAGCAAAAGATGATCAAGCACGGCAACACATGGCAGGCGATCGGCGCCTATCACTCGGAGACACCGCAACTGCGCGATCAGTACGCCCGCAGCATCCACGCCGTCCTCGTCTCCTGGGGGGCCGCACCCTGACCCTCCCACAGGCGGGGGTGCCCCGCGGGCGCACCCGCCGTCCCATCGCCCCGCCGACCACTCGTACCCCCGCCCGAATCCACTGAGGAATCGGGCGCCCCGCCCCCCCGTCCCGCCCCACTTCAAATCCTCCGCGTGCTCGAAATTTTTTATTAACCGACCGGTCGGTTGGTTTATACTCTCGCAAACGAATACCACCGACAACTTCGGACGAGAGCGTTCTCTATGTACACGCAATCCCTCGATATTTCGGGCAACGTCGCCGCGCTCGACACAAGCGCGGCATCGCCCGAGCAAGCCCGCTTCGACGCAGTCATGGCCGCCGATGGCAAGATCGAGCCGCAGGACTGGATGCCCGACGCCTACCGCAAAACGCTCGTACGGCAGATCTCGCAGCACGCCCACTCTGAAGTGGTCGGCATGCTGCCCGAAGGCAACTGGATCTCGCGCGCCCCAAGCCTGAAGCGCAAGGCGATCCTGCTGGCCAAAGTCCAGGATGAGGGCGGCCACGGCCTCTATCTATATAGCGCAGCAGAAACGCTCGGCGTCTCGCGCGACGACATGATCGACGCGCTGCTCTCGGGGCGCGCCAAGTATTCGAGCATCTTCAACTACCCGACGCCGACCTGGGCCGACGTCGGCGTGATCGGCTGGCTCGTCGACGGCGCCGCGATCATGAACCAGATCCCGCTGTGTCGCTGCACCTACGGTCCCTACGCCCGCGCGATGATCCGCGTCTGCAAGGAAGAGTCGTTCCATCAGCGCCAGGGCTTCGACGCGCTGCTTGCCATGATGAAGGGCACCGCGGCGCAGCGCGAACTCGTGCAGCAAGCGGTCGATCGCTGGTGGTGGCCCGTGCTCATGATGTTCGGCCCGAGCGACAACGACTCGGTCCATAGCAACCAGTCCGCGAAATGGGGCATCAAGCGGATTTCGAACGACGACCTTCGGCAAAAGTTCGTCGACGCGACGGTCGAGCAGGCCAAAGTACTCGGCGTCTCGCTCCCCGATCCGGATCTGAAGTGGAACGAAGAACGCGGCCACCATGACTACGGCGCGATCGACTGGGAAGAATTCTGGCGCGTCGTCAACGGCGACGGCCCCTGCAACAAGGAACGGCTCGCAACGCGCGTAAAAGCGCACGAGCGCGGCGCCTGGGTCCGCGAAGCCGCGCTGGCGCATGCCGAAAAGCAACGCCGGCGCGCCGAACAACAGGCCGCCTGAGGCCGAGCGCGCATCTCGCCGGTCAGCGCGTAGCGCTCAAACACCGTATTCGAGGAGATTTCGATGAACAAGGAATGGCCAATCTGGGAAGTGTTCGTCCGCAGCAAGCAAGGGCTCGATCATAAGCACTGCGGCAGCCTGCACGCAGCCGACGCATCGATGGCCTTGCGCATGGCGCGCGACGTCTACACGCGCCGCCAGGAAGGCGTCAGCATCTGGGTCGTGCCGTCGGCGGCCATCACCGCCTCCGATCCGAACGAAAAGGCCGATCTGTTCGAACCGGCCGGCGACAAGATCTACCGCCATCCGACGTTCTATACGCTGCCCGACGCCGTCAACCACATGTAAGCCCGTCATGACGACCACGCCCGAACATCTGTCCTATGTGCTGCGGCTCGCGGACAACGCCCTGATCCTCGGTCAGCGCAACGCCGAATGGTGCGGCCACGGCCCCGTGCTCGAAGAAGACATCGCGCTCGCCAATATCAGCCTCGATCTGATCGGCCAGGCACGCATGCTCTACTCGCACGCGGCGACGCTCGAGCAAACGCTCACGGGCGCGAAGAAGACCGAAGACGACTACGCCTACTTCCGCGCCGAGCGCGAATTTTGCAACTACACGCTCGCCGAGCTGCCCCATTTCGGACCGCTCGCCGGCACCGCCGGCGGGGAACGCGATTATGCCGTCACGATTGTGCGCAACTTCCTCTATGCCGCTCTGATGTCGCGTGTCTGGACCGCGCTCGAGACGTCGAGCGACGCGCAACTGGCAGCCATCGCATCGAAGGCGATCAAGGAAACGCGCTACCACGTCCACCACTCGCGCGAATGGCTCGTGCGCTTCGGCGACGGCACCGAGGAATCCCATCGTCGCGCTCAGGCCGCGCTCGAGTACCTGATGCCCTACACACGCGAATTCTTCGCCGTCGACGACATCGAACAAGCGGTGGCCCAAGCGGGCATCGGCGTGCGCGTCGCGGACTTCGAATCCGCCTGGCGTGCCGAGCTCGAGGCCGCCCTGGAAGAAGCCACGCTCGCGCAACCCGCGCCGGTGCAGCACGTGAGCACGGGCAAACACGGTGAGCACTCCGAACATATGGGGTTCCTGCTCGCCGAGATGCAGAGCCTCGCTCGCCAGCACCCGGGCGCAACCTGGTAACGCGAAGGCCCGTCAACACCATGATGCCCAAGTCCGCTCCGGCCATGACCGAGCACACCGCGCCCCGCCTCACCGACGATCGCCTCGCGCAAGCCTGGTCGGTGCTCGAAGCGGTGCCGGACCCGGAAATCCCGGTTGTATCGATTCGCGAACTCGGCATTCTGCGTGCAGTCGAGCACGGGCACGACGGCGAGCTCGTAGTCGTCATCACCCCGACCTACTCCGGCTGCCCGGCGATGGGGCAGATCGCCGAGGACATCGGCCACGCGCTCGATCTGGCCGGGCTCGGTCCGCATCGAATCGAGACAGTTCTTGCGCCGGCATGGACGACGGACTGGATCACCGACGCGGCCCGCGAAAAATTGCGTGCCTACGGTATCGCGCCGCCCACAGGGCACTGTGCAGGCAGCACAGCGACGGCCGAGCAGGCAATCCGGTTCGTCGCGCGCGACCCCGCTCCGCCTCAGTGCCCGCACTGCGGTTCGGCGCATACGGAGCGCCTCGCGCAGTTCGGGTCGACAGCCTGCAAGGCGCTCTATCGCTGCATCGATTGCCGAGAACCGTTCGACTACTTCAAACCCTACTGAGAATTGGCATGGCGACCCCGCAATTCCATCCATTGCGCATCCGCGAGGTGCGGCCCGAGACTGCCGATGCGGTCTCCGTTTCATTCGAAGTTCCGCCTGCCCTGCGCGACGCCTATCGCTTCACGCAAGGCCAGTTCGTCACGCTGAAGGCGCACATCGATGGCGTCGAGACGCGCCGCTCGTACTCGATCTGCGTCGGCGTGACCGACTACGACCGCGACGGCGAACTGCGCATCGGGATCAAGCGCGTGCGCGGCGGCCGGTTCTCGAACTTTGCGTTCGACACGCTCAAGCCCGGCCACAGCGTCGACGTCATGACGCCCGACGGCCGTTTTTTCACGCACCTGAACGCGGAGCACGGCAAGCAGTACGTGGCGTTCGCAGGCGGCTCGGGCATCACGCCGGTGCTCGCCATCGTCAAGACGACGCTCGAACTCGAACCGCGCAGTACCTTCACGCTGATCTACGGCAATCGCAGCGTCGACGCGATCATGTTTGCAGAAACGCTCGAGGACCTGAAGAACCGCTACATGAATCGGCTCGTGCTTTACCACGTGCTGTCCGACGATCTTCAGGAAGTCGAACTTTTCAACGGCGTGCTCGACCGTGAGAAATGCGCCGCTTTCCTCGAAACGCTGGTACCGGCGGACACGATCGACGAGGCGTTCATCTGCGGCCCTGCACCGATGATGGACGCCGCAGAAGCCGCGCTCGCCGCCGCCGGCGTGGCACCGGAGAAAGTCCACGTCGAGCGCTTCGGTTCCCCGCTGCCGCAAGCCGGCGCGCCGGCTGTCGAAATCACGGCGGATACGCCCGCCGCGGAGCTCGAGATCGTGCTCGACGGCAAGCGCCGCAAACTGCGCCTGCCGTTCAAGGGGCCCAGCCTGCTCGACGTGGGCCTGCATGCCGGGCTCGCACTGCCTTACGCATGCAAGGGGGGCGTCTGCTGCACCTGCCGCGCGAAGGTCATCGAGGGCGAAGTGACGATGGACAAGAACTACACGCTCGAGCCGCAAGAGATCGCCGACGGCTTCGTGCTGACCTGCCAATGCCATCCGGTCAGCGAACGCGTCGTCGTGAGCTACGACGAACGCTAAAGACAGCAGCGGGGCTTTTTGCAGTTTCGCTTAAACTAGCGCCGCGCGACGCAACTCGGATTGGCGTCGCGCGGCGTTTTTATTTGCATTTGCCCTGCCCCCGGCGCAACGCGGCCAAGCCGGCCGACCGCGCCTATCGACCCCGTCATGGCCCGTACACGAGCACCCGACCACGAAATTCAGCGCGAACAGGGTCTCGAACTCGC
>CBJMQH010000430.1:0-4765 GCA_966431825.1 uncultured Trinickia sp. | reverse complement strand
CTTCGATCAGACTGACGGCACCCTGCCGATAAGCAGCAAACGAGGCCGCTCGGGCGCGCCCGGGCGAGTCCACGCCGCGAGCCAGGACAGCAGCCTGTTCCTCGCGCTTGACCAATGCCGAAAAGGCGTTCTCCACATCCTCGGTCGCATGCAGTGCGGCGAGCCGATACGCGGCCAGCATTTCGGCGCGCTGTCCCTTGGCCTCGTCGATCTGCGCATTGATGCGGCCGAAGTCGAAAAGGCGCCAGCGCAAACCGAGTACGCCGGCAGCCTGACTGGCGCCGCCGCTAAACAGATTGCCGCTGGCGACCGATGTCGCGCTTCCGATCAGCCCGCCCAATGAGAGCTTGGGGTAATACTCGGCAACGGCTACGCCGATGCGTGCATTCGATGCGGCAAGGCGTCGCTCGGCCACGATCAAGTCGGGCCGGCGCCTCAGCAGCTCGCCCGGTGACCCGGTGGCCGAGATTCGCGGAGCGAGCGGGATGCCGCCCAGCGAGACGTCGCCCGCGGCAAGCAACTCGGCCCGATGCGTGCCGGGCTGTGAGCCCACCATGACATCCAGCGCATTCATGGCAGCCTCGAGACCCGCTTCGAGGACCGGGACGGATGCTTGAACCTGAGAGAGCGCACCTTCCGCCTGGCTTACTTGAAGCTCGGCAGCCAATCCCTTGCTATATAGAAGCTGGATTGTCGAGAGCAGATCCTGTTGGGTCTGCACCTGCTTGCGGGCAATTTGCAGACGCGCCTGCAATCCACGAATGCTGATGTAGACATCGGCCGTTTGCGCGGCCACGGCCAATCGTGTTGCCACAGCACCCGCATCGGTTGCCTGATACTCGGCCAGCGCCGCTTGCCGCGCACGGCGCAAGCCGCCGAACACGTCCAGCTCCCAGCTGGCGTTGAAATTGGCTTCGTACTCGTTGCCGTAGCGGCTGAAACTGGGTGTCGAGTTCAAGACGCGTCCCAACGGCGTTTCGACCGATTGATAGACTCGGGCGGCTTGACCGCTGACATTTCCCGAAGGCAGCAACGCGGCATTCGCCGCGCCGAGTCCTGCGCGCGCGTGGGCGACGCGAGCCGATGCCTGCGCGAGGTCGAGGTTCTGCTCCAATGCAAGCGCGACGAACCGTGTCAGCTCTGGATCGCCGAAGCCGGTCCACCATGTGGCGAGATCGGCGCGGGCGGCCGCCTGCCGTTCGTCCACCGCGGTCTGCCCGTGGAACCGTTCCGGCATCAAGACGCCGGGCCGTACGTAGTCGGGGCCGACAGCGCAGCCGGCGAGCAAGCTCGCGGCGAGGAGGGCGACAACGAGCGGAGCGGGCGACATGAGGTTTGTCCGTGACAGATGGAAGTGTGACTATAATACAGATTGGTCACTCGTTGTCAATCCTCCCATGCGGCGGTAAGCTGTGAGCCATGAAAAAAGCAGCCACTTATCCCGTGTCGGCGCGTGGGCCGGCCGATCACGAAGTGCGGAGTCAGATCGTTGCCGCCGCCGATGAACACTTCAGCCGCTATGGCTACGAGAAAACGACCGTCTCGGATCTCGCCAAGGCGATCGGTTTTTCCAAGGCCTACATCTACAAGTTTTTCGAGTCGAAGCAAGCCATTGGCGAGATGATCTGCGCGAACTGCCTGCGCCAGATCGAAGACGAGGTCAGGGCAGCCGTCGCGCAGACCGACTTGCCGCCGGAGAAGCTGCGGCGCATGTTCAAAGTCTTTACAGAAGCCAGCCTTCGCTTGTTTTTCGAGGACCGCAAGCTCTATGAGATTGCCGCATCGGCGGCCACCGAGCGTTGGCAGTCGGTGCTTGCCTATGAAGAGCGCGTCCGCAAGCTGGTGCAGAACATCGTCCAGGAAGGGCGGCAAAGCGGGGACTTCGAGCGCAAAACGCCACTCGATGAAACTGCGATGGCGATCTACCTCGTGATGCGCCCGTACCTGAACCCGTTGTTTCTACAGCACAGCTTCGATTGCATCGATATCGCGCCTGCGCATCTTTCCAGTCTCGTGTTGCGCAGCCTCTCGCCGTGAAGCCGGAATTGTTTTGTGACTATTGACTAAATTGGTCACAAGTACCAAAATGAAAGTTCCAATCACTTCATCGGTGGGACTTTCATGCTCCGGCGTCGCTTCGCTACCTCTGCAGTCATCTCTGCACTGTCGTTCGCGCTAGTCGCTTGCGGCGGAAAAGCCCCCTCCGATCCGCGCACCGAAGCGCCGCTGGTGCGTGTCGCCATTGTGCGGGGCGCGGCCCCCGCATCGCGCTCGTTTACCGGAACAGTCGCCGCGCGAGTGCAGAGCGATCTCGGGTTCCGCGTCCCCGGCAAGGTACTGGAGCGTCTCGTGGATGCCGGCCAAACCGTCAAACGCGGCCAGCCCTTGATGCGTATCGATCCCATCGATCTGAAGCTCGCCGCGCAAGCCCGGCAGGACGCGGTGACCGCCGCGCGAGCGCGGGCGCAGCAAACGGCGCAGGACGAAGCGCGCTATCGCGACTTGCGCGGCAGCGGCGCGATATCGGCCTCGGCCTACGATCAGGTCAAGGCAGCGGCCGATGCCGCCAAAGCCCAATTCAGCGCGGCCGAAGCCGAGGCCGACGTTGCGCGCAACGCGACGCGCTATGCCGAACTCGTTGCCGACAGCGACGGCGTTGTCATGGAAACGCTGGTCGAACCGGGCCAGGTCGTAGGCGCGGGGCAGACGGTGGTGCGCTTGGCGCATGCCGGTTCCCGCGAAGCCGTAATCCAGCTGCCAGAGACTTTGCGTCCCGCCATCGGTTCGGTTGCGCAAGCCACGCTGTTTGGCAACGGCGGCGCGAGCGAGGCGGCGACACTGCGCCAGCTCTCGGACGCCGCGGATGCGCGCACGCGCACGTTCGAAGCACGGTACGTACTGCAAGGCGCGCTGGCCAAGGCTCCGTTGGGTGCCACGGTCACGCTCCGGATTCCTGCGGAGCAGGCTTCGGTGCAAGGCGGATTGCAGGTTCCGATCGGCGCGCTCTTCGATGCCGGTAAAGGCCCGGGCGTATGGATCGTGAGCGGCGAACCGGCCAAGGTGTCCTGGCGGCCGGTTATCGTCCAGCGCGTAGATGACGACAGCGCTCGCGTCGCGGGTCAACTGACGCAAGGCGAGCGCATCGTCGCGCTCGGCGCGCAGTTGCTGCGTCAGGACGAGCCGGTTCGGGTCGCAAATCAAGCCGTGGTCCTGGCTTCCGAGGGAGGCCGTCCGTGAGCCAAGGCCGCTTCAATCTATCGGCGCTCGCGGTGCGCGAGCGCTCCATCACCTTGTTCCTGATCTGCCTGATCTCGTTGGCCGGCTTCATTGCGTTTTTCAAGCTGGGGCGCGCGGAAGATCCCGCCTTCACTGTGAAGGTGATGACGATCGTTACCGCGTGGCCCGGGGCCACCGCGCAGGAAATGCACGATCAGGTTGCCGAAAAAATCGAAAAGCGCATGCAGGAACTGCGCTGGTACGACCGGACCGAAACCTATACTCGACCCGGCTTGGCCTTCACAACGCTGACGCTGCTCGACAGCACGCCACCGTCGGAGGTGCAAGAGGAGTTTTACCAAGCGCGCAAGAAAATCAACGATGAGACGGTGAACCTTCCGTCCGGCGTCATTGGACCGATGGTCAACGATGAATACTCGGATGTGACGTTCGCGCTGTTTGCGCTCAAGGCCAAAGGTGAGCCGCAACGACTGCTCGTGCGCGATGCCGAGTCGCTGCGCCAACGGTTGCTCCATGTGCCGGGCGTCAAGAAGGTCAACATCGTCGGCGAGCAGGCCGAGCGCATCTACGTTCAGTTCTCGCATGAGCGCCTGGCAACGCTGGGAGTCAGCCCGCAGGACGTGTTCGCCGCGCTCAATAACCAGAATGCCCTCACACCGGCCGGCTCCGTCGAGACCAAGGGCCCGGAGGTCTTCATTCGCCTGGACGGCGCATTCGACACGTTACAGAAGATTCGCGATACGCCCATCGAAGCGCAAGGCCGCACGCTGAAGTTGTCGGATATTGCCACCGTCGCACGCGGTTATGAAGATCCGGCCACGTTCACGATCCAAAACAACGGCGAGGCGGCGCTGTTGCTGGGCATCGTCATGCGTGACGGTTGGAACGGGCTCGAGCTCGGCAAGGCGTTGGATAGCGAGGTCGGCGCGATCAATGCCGGAATGCCCCTGGGCATGAGCCTGACGAAAGTCACAGACCAAGCCGTCAACATTCATTCGGCGGTCGACGAGTTCATGCTCAAGTTCTTCGCCGCCTTGCTCGTGGTCATGCTCGTGAGCTTCGTCAGCATGGGCTGGCGCGCGGGTATGGTGGTTGCGGCGGCTGTTCCGTTGACGCTGGCCATCGTATTCGTGGTGATGGCCGCGACCGGCAAAAACTTCGATCGCATCACGCTCGGATCGCTGATTCTCGCGTTGGGCCTGCTGGTCGACGACGCCATCATTGCCATCGAAATGATGGTCGTGAAGATGGAGGAGGGCTACAGCCGGGTGGCCGCTTCCGCCTATGCGTGGAGCCATACTGCCGCGCCCATGCTATCGGGCACGCTCGTGACCGCCGTCGGCTTCATGCCGAATGGCTTCGCCCGTTCCACCGCGGGTGAATATACGAGCAACATGTTCTGGATCGTCGGCATTGCGCTGATTGCATCATGGCTCGTCGCGGTGATTTTCACGCCGTACCTCGGTGTGAAGATGCTGCCCGACTTCAAGAAAGTCGAAGACGGGCACGACGCGATCTACGACACGCA
>CBJMQH010000429.1:0-4771 GCA_966431825.1 uncultured Trinickia sp. | reverse complement strand
AAGCGCATTGCGCGCGCACGACAGAAGGCTCAAACGTGGCTGTCGACCTTGAAGAGGGTGACCGCACCGGCCCAAGTCGCGGCCCTGCTCGCCCGAGCGCGCTGCTTCCACCGGCGTCGAGGCGGGCACGACGCTTACCGAGTGCATCGTCCAGGCTTTGCATCTTTTGCGCATCGTCGGCCGAAACGCAGCGCGTCGTCAGCAGGACGAGCGCATTGAAATCCGCCAACGCTTGATCGAGCACCATCAAGCTCGGAACCGTGTTGTCGGTCGAATCGCTGGCCGCGGTAAAGACGCGTTCGGATTGGAGGGCACCAACAGTGACTTCGCGCGCGACTATGCCGCTACCACCCATGGTGCGGGCACGCGCAGTTCTTTGATTTGGAGTACATATTATTTTCGCCGCATCGGACGGCCGGTCGCCGAGCGGACACGGCGATCATCCCGGATGACACCCGTGGCACCTCGAAACAGCTAGCGACAGCGTTCGCAATGTCGTTGCCTGCATTATCGGCAGCCCCGGCCGATGCTTGAGCGCGAATCATTTGCATTGCGACCCCGTGTGGCCCGGCACGGCATGGTGCAGCGGCCACGCGTGTACTGGCCCGATACGCGAAAACCGTACCGCACGGGGCATTGAGCGCCCGCCTATACTCGGCGCACAGACCATTTAACGAGGGCAAACGCGACGATGAAGACCATTGGGATCATAGGCGGAATGAGCTGGGAATCTTCGGCCGAGTACTATCGGCTCGCGAACCGGTACGTAAAGGCCCGGCTCGGCGGCCACCACAGCGCGCGCACGTTGCTGCTCAGCGTCGATTTCGCGCCGATCGAAGCGCTGCAGCAGGCAGGCGATTGGCCGGCGCTCGCCGCACTCATGAGCGAAGCAGCCCGACAGCTCGAACGTGGGGGCGCCGAGATCGTCGTGCTCGCCACGAACACGATGCACCGCGTGTACGAAGCGATCGAGGGCGCCATCGCCGTTCCGTTTCTCCACATTGCCGACCCGACAGGAGCCGCGCTGCATGCGGCCGGCATCGAGCGCGTCGGGCTGCTCGGCACGCGCTACACGATGGAACACCCCTTCTATACCGAGCGCCTGCAGGCCGAATACGGTCTCGATACACGCGTGCCGCCCCGCGACGACCGTGAAGAGATTCATCGCATCATCTATGACGAGCTCTGTCACGGCATCGTCACCGAGCGCTCGCGTGCGCGGTATCGAGAAGCGATTACGCGGCTAAAGGACGACGGCGCGCAAGCCGTCATCCTCGGCTGCACGGAAATCACCTTGCTGATCAAGCCGGAAGACTCGCCGCTACCGGTATTCGATACCACGGCATTGCACGTTGCCGCCGCCGTCGACTGGGCCATCCGCGATTGAGCGCAATCGAACGGTCGATCGACAACCCAAACGATTATCGAAAAGCCGACGCGATTGGACGCGCGAATCTTGCGTGAGAGAAAAACTCGCGCTTATTGTCATCTCGGTTTAATATTGCGCACCCTGACGAAAAAGGTTTAACGAACAATGTCAGACGGTGCCGGGCATCCTGCCGACCGATATGGGCCAAATCGCTTCTTTCGGATGAATCATTTGCGGTGCGTCTGCATTCAGTCTGAGCTCAATCGGATTTCTGAAATTGCAGGCTAGTACGCTCCATTCCCGCACGCTTTTCGATCCGTCGGTCGACGCTGCGTTTTCGGCGGATCTGCGCGCCGCCGCACGCGACTACCTGGCTGCCGCCGGAGACCATCGCTACGCCGATCGCACGACCTGGCTCAAGATCGCGTGCCTCGCGTTCGCCGTCATTGTCTGCTATTGGGCCGCATTGCATGCCTTTCGACCTGCGACTTTCTTCGCTGCTTACGTCGCCATGCATCTGGTCGCCGTGCTGTTATCGGTCAATGCGACGCACGACGCTTCGCACGGTGCGCTCGCGCGCTCACGTGCCGTTAATACGCTCGCAATGCGCATCGTCGCGCTGCCGCTCGGCAACGAACCCGTCTATTGGCAGGCGCGTCACGTTCGCTACCACCACCCCTACGCGAACATCGAGCACTATGACGTCGATACGGCAGCCAATCCGTTCCTGCGACAAACGCCTTATCAGCCGTGGTTTCCGTGGTTTCGCTTTCAGCACCTGTATTGGCCTTTCGTCGCTGCACTTTCGATGCTCTATGTGAGCTTCGTCTATGACTGGTCCGACCGCCTCGGCAAAACGCCGCTCGCCCGCGAACGGCTGTTGCCCGGTGCCGCCGGCTGGAGTCAGTTCATCGCCGGCAAGGTGCTGCACATCGGCCTTTTCGTGGCACTGCCGCTGATAGTCGCCGGGCCGCGCGTCGGCTACGGTGTGGTTGCAGCGGCCTGGCTCGTCGGTCAGATGAGCGCTTCATGCGCGCTCATCACGCTGCTGCTCGGCACGCATTGGGCCGACACCGCGTTCTTCGAGGCGCCCGCCGCCGGCCCGCTGCCGCACGGCCGCAACGCGCATGCGTTCTACACCTGCTGCGACTGGTGCGCCCGACCGAATTTCATCAACGCGTGGCTCGGCGGGATCAACTACCACCTCACGCATCATATTTTTCCCGGGTACAGCCACCGTCATGCCGGCGCGCTTGCCGCGATCGTCGCGCGACTCGCCTCACGGGAAGGTCTGCCCTACCGCTGCATCGGCTATCGCGACCTCGTCGCCGCGCAGCAACGCTTCCTGAAACAGATGGGCAAAGCGCCCGAATTTTCGTAGAGGGCCGCTGTGGCGAACGCGCTGCTTCCACTCACCATTCTCGCAACCGGCAAAGCCCTGCCCGCGCGCTGCGTCCTGTCATCGGCGCTCGATGCCCGGCTCGGCAAGCGCGCCGGCTACGTACAGACGCGTTCGGGCGTCGCGCACCGCTATCACGCGGGCGACGACGAAACGCAGTCGGGCCTCGCAGCACGCGCGCTGGCCGATGCGATCGCGCGCGCCGACATTCGTGCCGATTCGATCGATCTGCTGCTGTCGGCCTCGGGCGTTCAGGAGCAAGCGCTGCCGTCCACAGCCTGCCGCATCCTCGACGAGGCGCGGTTGCCTGCGGGCACACCCGGCTTCGACATCGCATCGAGCTGCCTCAGCTTCCCCGTGGCGCTCCACGTTGCCGCCGGTCTGCTGGGTACGGGCAGCTATCGGCGCATCGCCGTCGTCGCATCCGATCTTGCCTCCCGCGGTATCGATTGGGATTGCGCGGAGTCCTCACTGATTTTCGGCGACGGGGCCGCCGCCGTCATCGTCGAACGCGGCGACGGCCGGCGCGGGATCAAATCGTATGCACTACGGACTTTCCCGGCCGGCAAAGCACTTTGCGAAATCCGCGCGGGCGGCACGCGCCGCAATCCGCGCATCGGCGTGGACTCCGGCGACTTCCTGTTCCGGATGGACGGCAAGGGCGTATTCAAACTGACATCCGGGCTCGTCGACGACGTGCTCTCGACCTTGCTCGGACAAGCCGGCGTCTCGCTCGACGACATCGACACCGTCGTGCCCCACCAGGCGAGCCACCTGGCGATGCGCCATATCGCGCGCCGCCTGCGCGTGCCGGCAAACAAGCTCGTCGATATCTACGCGACCCATGGCAATCAGGTCGCCGCTTCGATCCCGACTGCCTTGCACGAGGCGTTCGTCAGCGGGCGCGCAACGGCCGGCTCGCGCATGCTCATGTTCGGCACCGCGGCCGGCCTGTCGATCGGCGGCATGGTGCTCTCCCTATGACGATCCTTGTCACCGGCGCAACGGGCGGCCTTGGCCGCAATGCCGTCGACTTCCTCGCCGAACGCGGTTGCGCGGTGCGGGCCACGGGGCGCGACGAACGTGCAGGCCGTGCGCTCGCCGTGCGCGGCGTGCCGTTCGTGCCGCTCGATCTCGCCACGGCCGGTACACGCGACATCGATGCCCTGTTGACGGGCGTCGACACGGTGTGGCACTGCGCGGCGTTGTCGGCACCTTGGGGGCCCCGCGCTGCGTTCGAAGCGGCCAACGTGCGTGCGACGACGATGCTCGCGCAGGCCGCCGCCGCGCGGCGCGTACCGCGTTTCGTTCATATTTCGACCCCCTCGCTCTATTTCGACTACGCGCATCGACACGCGATCGACGAGGACTATCGGCCCGCGCGGTACGCCAACCACTATGCACATACGAAGGCGCAGGCTGAAGCCGCGCTGCGGGCGCTTGCGGGGGGCGCACCCGAGACCACGTTCGTCATGCTGCGCCCACGCGCTATCTTCGGGCCGCACGATCGCGTGTTGCTGCCGCGGCTGCTGCGGGTGCTCGCGGCCCGCCGGGGCCGGCTGCCGCTGCCGCGCGGCGGGGCTGCGCGCATCGATTTGACCTACGTCGAGAACGTCGTCGAGGCGATGTGGCTCGCCACGACGCGCCCCGTGGAATCGGGCCTGGCGTTCAACGTCACGAACGGCGAACCGACGACGCTGCGCGACATGCTCGATGCGCTGTTCTCGCAGTTGTCGGTCCCTTGCACGATCGTCGACGTGCCCTACCGTGCACTGGACGCTGCGGCCCGGGCGATGGAGGCCCTGAGCTGCGTCACGCACCGCGAGCCGATGCTCACACGGTATGCCGCGGGTGCGCTCCACTACGACATGACACTCGACATCACCCGTGCGCGAACGGCGCTCGGCTACCATCCGACCGTGCCGCTCGCGCGCGCGATCGAGCAAACGGCAAACTGGATCAAACGGCATGGCGACGATTACGGTCTTTTAATCCTGCTTTTG